>NZ_JBOFOO010000240.1:0-2101 GCF_051659485.1 Craterilacuibacter sp.
CGCTACTATGTTGATGGCCCGGTGCAGGCCGCCGAAGTCTGCCTGAAGGACGGCAACGCCTATGCCGCCCGCAGCGTACTGGTGGGCAGCACCGGCGCCGGCGGCAGCAGCCTGTTCGCGCTCGATGTAACCCGGGGCAAGGACTTCAGCAAGAGCGATGTGCTGTGGGAATTCGGCGCAGCCGATGATGCAGGCTTCGGGGTGGCCGTATCGCAGCCGCAGTTGGTGAAGTTGCGCGATGGCGTGGGGGCGGATGGGAAGCCCAAGGCCCGCTATGCCGTCATTGCCGGCAACGGCCTGAACCAGGCTGCCGGTGCAGCCGGGCTCTATATTATCTATCTCGACCGACCCGCCGCCGGTGGCAAGCCGGTATACCGTCGCATTCCGGTGGCGGCGGATCCCTCCGGTGCGACCGTACGCAACGGCCTGATGAACCCGTCCGCGGTCGATAACGACGGCGATGGCATCACCGACTACGTCTACGCCGGTGATATCCAGGGGCGGCTGTGGAAGTTCGACCTCAGGGACAACAGCCCGGCCAACTGGAAAGTGGCCAACGGCACGGCCACGGCACCCTTACCCCTGTTCGAGGCGCATGTGCTGGACCAGGACGGCAATGGCAAGGACGGCGCCGCACAGCCAATCGTGGCGGCACCGCTGGTGATCCGCCACCCGGCCGGCGGGCTGCAGCTGCTGTTCGGCACCGGCGCCCTGTTCAATGACAGCGACCGCGGCAGCACGAATCCGAACTATTTTTACGGCTTGCGCGATCCGCTGGACGGCACGACGCTGGGCACCAGCGCAACGGCAGGCTTGAGCGCGCAGGCGCTGGGCGAGCAGCTTAGCGCCAGTAAGCTCTACCAGGACAGCAGCCGCAATGTCTGTGGCAGCAAGGGCTGGTATTTGCCCATGGCCAATCTGGAGAAAACCACCTACCGCGCGGCCATCGTGCAAGGCCGGGTGCAGTTCACCTCGCTGCAGCTTGCGGGGGACAACTGCTCCAGCTCCGGCAAAACCTGGATCACCGAAGTGGAGGCCTTTTGCGGCAAGGCACCGAGCAAACCCATCTTCGATACCAATGGCGATGGCAAGGTGAATGGCAGCGACCAGAAGGCCTCGCGCTACCGTCAGGACGAACTCTCTGGCGAGGCGCTCAACCTGCTTGCGCCGGGCTTCACCGTCCTGCGCTTCCCTGGCGGCATCTCCGAATCCCGCTATCCGGCCCGGGTTTCATGGCGCGAAATCATACGGACAAAATAGGACAGGTTATGTCTGACAAAACAGCAGGTTTTACTCTGATTGAACTGATGATTACGGTGGCGATCGTCGGCATCCTGTCGGCGATCGCCTATCCCGCCTACCAGCAGTATCTGGCGCGCGGCTACCGCGCCGAGGCCAAGTCCAGGATCATGGAGCTGGCGCAGGAGTTGGAGCAGCGCTACAGCAATAGCGGCAGCTTTGCCGGCTCACCCTGCGCCGCGCCGGCCAGTTGCGATGTCGGCAGCGGGCGCGTGATGTACCGCGTGTCGCACAATGCCTCGGGCACGCTGACGAACTACACCATCACCGCCTCGGCCACCGCAGCCTACACCTCCGTCTGGAGGGATTGCACCACGCTCACGCTTAGCTACACCGGGCTCAAGAGTGCCAGTGGCGGCTCAGTGGCTGATTGCTGGTCACGCTAAGACCTTCTGGCATAACTCGTCGATCCATGTCACGCGTTGCAGCTTACGTCTCCGCGCTGAATGGCCGCAATAGCGCGGATTTGTGGTGTTCCAGTTGAGCGTGCCACTTGATGAAGTCTTCAGGCTCCCCAGTGCCATGTTGTATGCGCTGAAGGACTGACGTATAGACTTCTTGGACGGAGTGTGGGTCTTCGTGCTCATCCGTTATGCAGGTGCGAAGGGTGTCTTTGGCATCTTCCCGAAGCTCCCTAAGGATTTCTTCTAGTCGTTGCTGGGTATTTCTGCTGGCAGGCATGGTCGTTGCAGTAATGAATCTTGCGGATAAGGATCTGCTTATTTTACTGGAAAGACCCTTGGCAGTCCTGCGGTCGCCTGTGCGAAGACTCAGGGTGACTTCTCCGAGTCTCGGAAAGACC
>NZ_JBOFOO010000241.1:0-2166 GCF_051659485.1 Craterilacuibacter sp.
TTCGCCCCATCAGAAGCCCGCATCTTGCGGGCTTTTTGTTTTACGGCTGCTGCTTTACAGTGGCCAGCCGGGGATGGGCAGGGTGGAGAATACTTCGCGTAGCCCCTTGCCCCACGCCTGACGCAGGGCGCTGAAATACGGATCCTGCTCGGCCAGTCTGATCGGTGCCAGTGGCGCATCATCGTTTGGCCGCAGCCAGACCAGATCAATGGGGGCGCCAACCGACAGGTTGGAGCGCATGGTCGAATCTAGCGAGATCAGTGCGCACTGGATCGCCTGTGTCAGCGGCGTGTCGTAGTCCAGTACCCGGTCGAGAATGGGTTTGCCGTATTTGGCCTCACCGATCTGGAAATAGGGTGTATCGCGGCAGGCCTCGATGAAATTGCCTTGCGGATAAATATGGAATAAACGCATCGCCTCGCCATCTACCTGCCCTCCCAATAGAAAATGGCTGGAAAAATCAATGGCGGAGTCCGGATCGGCATCGCGCGCAAGCACTTCGCGCAAGGTGGCGCCGACCATGGCTGCCGCATCGTATAGCGATGCGACCTGCAGGAAGTTGCGGGCGGCCTCGTGCTGGCGGCATGACAGCTCAAGCTGGCTGGCCACGCTCTGGCTGGTGGCGAGGTTGCCGGACGAGAGCAGTACCATACGCGTCTGTCCCGGCTTTTCGAATACCCGCATCTTGCAAAAAGTGGCGACGTGGTCGACGCCGGCATTGGTGCGGGTGTCGGAGGCGAAGACCAGTCCCCGGGCGAGGCGGATTGCAACGCAATAAGTCATGTGAGCCTTTATCTGTGTAGCGATTGATCAGCCATCTACTGGGTGGACGTCGGCACGGGCGCTGAGAACTTCCTGTCCGCCGCCCAGGCGCATGCCGCGCACCGGGCAGGCGTCCAGATAATCCAGCCCGGTAGCGAGTTTGAGGTGGTGAGCATCCGGCTCGCGTGCGTTACTGACATCGAAGCCATGCCAGGCATGGTCCAGCCAGACTTCGGCCCAGGCATGGCTGGCGGCATGTTCTTCTTTTTCGTTCAACAGGTAGCCGCTGACGTAGCGGGCGGGCAAACCCAGAATGCGGCAGGCGGTGATAAAGACCTGGGTATGGTCCTGGCACACGCCGGCGCCAAGCTCGAGTGCCTGATCCGCTGGTGTATACGCGCTAGTGGCGCCGGGCGTATAAGGCATGGCTTCCAGCACCTTGCACCCGAGCTTCTCGAGCAGGGGGCCGTTGCCTGAGGCTGCGTGTGCAAGATCGATAATGGCTGTGCTAGTGGCGGTGAGCGCGGTGTGGCGCAAAAAGACCCGCACGTCCAGTACACCGGGCTGGGGGTGGGCTGCGCGGTGCTGTGTTTCAACTTCGCCGCTGGCTACTAGGCTGATTTCGTCGTGGGCGTCTTCCAGTGTCATCAGGTGGTACAGATTGCCGTAGCCGTCAATGCCGGGCGTGGCGGCCGCCGGCAAGTCCAGCCGCCAGTGGCGAACTGTCTGGTATGGGTCGTTGGCTGGCGTCAGGCGCAGCAGTTGCGCGCTGCGCCGTGCCGCTTCGGCGTAACGGTAGTGCGTGGTGTGGCGGATGGTCAGTCGCATTATGCGGCCTCCAGATAGGCCTGATGGACCAGTGCCCCCAGACGGGTTATATCGGCGAGCATCTTGTCCAGATAGTCGTGCAGCCCGGTTTCGAACACTTCATCGACGCTGGTGTAGGCCTGTGCCGCCCTCAGTTCGGCCGCCAGACGTTTGGCCGCGCGGCCGTTCTCGCCCTCGATGCGCGCAAGCCATTTGTAGATGTCGTCGCAGCAGGCCCGCAGGCTTCTTGGCATATCGGGCCGAAGCAGCAGTAGCTCGGCTACGCGCCGGCCCGAGGGGGCGTCGCGGTACAGGGTGTGATAGGCCTCGAAGGCACCGACTGCGCGTAGCAGAGCGCTCCACGCGTAGTAGTCGGCGCTATCGCTGTCACCCAGTAACTGGCTCTTGACGTCCAGCAGGCGGGCGGTGTTGTCGGCGCGCTCGATAAAGGTGCCCAGCCGGATAAAGGAAAAGGCATCGGTACGCTGGCAGGTGCCGTGGGTCGCGCCGCGGAACAGGTGGGAGCGCTCCTTGACCCAGTCGAAGAAGGTCTGGAAATTGCCGTCGGCGGCAGAGAGTTCGCGTGCCTCAAGCCAG
>NZ_JBOFOO010000242.1:0-1444 GCF_051659485.1 Craterilacuibacter sp.
ATTAACACCGAAAAACTGGTTATCGCCAAACAGTAATCTATCCATGAAATGCCCCTTCGTACTTAATCTATCAAGCAAAGAAAGACCAACGTTTTTTTGCTACATCCTGTTCTTCGCTACGACGTAGCGGCCCCCTGCGCGCATCCTCAATCAGCATCGAAATAACCCGATCTGTCGTTTGTGCCTCGGAAAAACTATTGATATTTCCGGAAGCATTACCGGACAGAATGGCATTCACAAAATAATCGAGCTGAGCCGAGTATTCTTCACCGCGCACATAAAACCACACGGGCTCAGTCAACTCTGTGGTGTAGCGCACATTCCAGCCTGGCTGATAACCTGCCGGTAGCGTCGCAGTATCCCGCAAGAAAACCTGACACTCTTGCCTGTCTGCCTTAATCCGGCCTTTTGTTCCCAGAATGGTTATGGTTGTGCTCATTTTTCTGAAGGATTCATCGCTCCAGCTAACCGAAAGCTGGGCACTCTTTCCTCCGGCATAGTAAAGAGTGGCAAACACCTCATCATCCGTCTGTGCAGAAAAGACTGAATTCAGCACCGTACCCCCCACCGCCTGGGGCAGGCCCAGATACCACGTCACCAGATTCAAGGGATGGGCAGCGTAGTCATACAAACAGCCCCCGCCTTCAGAGTGCTTCGAACGCCAGGAAGATCCTTTAGGCTTGAGCACAACAGGACCATAGGCTTCCGCCTGGACATGACTAATCTCCCCAATGACACCCAGATCCAGAAGGCGCTTAACTTCCTGAAATGCCCCCACAAAACGGCAGTGATAGCCGACCTGATTGACCACTCCGCTATGCAGTGCCTGCCGGGTCAATGCCTCACCATCGGCATCATCCAGACAAAAAGGCTTTTCGCAGAATACATGCAAGCCCCTATCCAGTGCGGCCCTGACCATGGGTGCATGCATCGCCGACGGCGTCGCAATAATGACGGCATCCAGAGCCACTTCGCGCAGCATGCGCTCGTAATCGGAAAATGCCTGTAAGCCGGTATACTTTTCCAGCACATCCAGTACATAGCCGCTGGCATCACAGATTGCTGCCACCTGCACATTAGGATGAGCATTAATCATCGCCAGATGGGATAAGCCCATCTTTCCCAAACCGACCACTGCAAGATTGATCTTCACAGGGATAGTCTCCTCATAGGCAAGACATCATGGCAACAGAAGCATTCAGACATGCACCCTGCCGCTGACATACGGCATGCAGCGCTAGGGTTAACAAACCGGCATGCATGAACGGTAAGTAATCTTTATTTTTATAGTAAATAAACATTGCCAATAGCAATGCATTTGTACTTATCAACATGGAGCATCAACACAGATTAGTGCCAGAAAAATATCAAGAAACACGCCCACAAGCGGCCAGTCCGTGTATTCGCCTCCCGTATCAATGATATGAATCAACTACCTTTGACG
>NZ_JBOFOO010000243.1:0-1569 GCF_051659485.1 Craterilacuibacter sp.
AACAAGGGCTCCAGCGTGTGGTGACGCAGGTTGGCGGCGATTTCGACGTTCTCGATACGGTTCTCGTAGCCGACGATTTCAAACTCGGGCGTCACCTCGACATACAGGCTCAGCGCAGGACAGGGCTTGCCCTCATCCAGCGTAAACGCACTGACTACATCATCCGGCAGCATGGTGATCTTGGAGCCGGGGAAATAGACGGTAGACAGGCGCGAGAACACCAGCTTCTCGATATCGGAGCCGGGCTCCACCCCCAGCGTCGGCGCGGCAATATGGATGCCGACTTTCTTGTTGCCGTTCGGCAGCTCGCTCACCGACAGCGCGTCATCGATCTCGGTGGTGGCGGCATCATCGATAGAGAACGCCGCGACACCGGCTGGCGGCAGATCGGCAGGTGCCTGCGCCGGCGTGTATTTGCCGAAGCCTATCCCCTTGGGGAAGCACTCCATCTCGAAGCCGGCCATCAGGTAGGCCGGCACCGACGGAATGCCGCCCACGGCACGCGCCAGTTTCAGCGGCGGCAGGCCGCTGGCTTTGCTGGCGGCATCGAAGGCCTTGTACTCCAGCGTATTCTTGTCCGGGCGCCATAACAGGCTCATCAAATGCGAGCGGATGGCATCGGGCAGGCGTTGCGCCTTCATCTCCTCTACCCAGGCGTCAATCTGTGCCTGTTCCCGCTTTTTCTTTTCAATGCCGGCCAGCGCCGCAGTCAGCGCCTCTTGCGGCGCGGCCTTGAAGCGCCCCTTGCCCTTCTTGTAAAAATACATGGGCGCACTGGCGAGCGTCATCACCGTCGCCGCCAATTGCAGCGGCGTCGGTTTGGCACCCCAGTATTCGACGGCTAGCGCATCGAAATCGAATTCATCGCTACCGGCGACTTCCCACAGGAAGTCGAGCTCCAGTTCGCCGGCCAGCACATGCGCTTCATCCAGAAAGCTGGAAAGCGGGCTGGAAAACTCGAGCAGCACATTGGCCTGCTTGAGCTTGACGCGTTTGCCGTGCTGGGTATCGACCTGCAGGCTGGCGTCGGTTTTGGACACCACGCTGCCTGTCTTGAAGCTGCCGCTTTCTTCGTAAAAAACGTTCATATCAGGCACAGGGGGCGAGACGCCCGTCATTAAAGATAAAGAGGCGGGATTATAACAGGGGGCGAGAGCCGTAGCGGGAATGAAAACGGGGACAGCGGCCGCACAGGATGCGGCGGCTGTCCCCGTGAGCTGGTCTGCGCTTAAGCGGTCGCCAGCTGCAAGTCGACGTTGTGCTCCTGCAGCATCTTGCTCAGCGCCGCCGGTGGAACCGCATCGGTAAACACCGCATGGAATTCACTGATATGACCCATGCGCACCAGGGCATTACGGCCGAACTTGCTGTGATCGACGGCGAGGAACAGATGGCGGGCATTGGCCATCATCGCTTGCGCCACCCGTACTTCACGGTAATCGAAGTCCAGCAAAGAGCCATCAGACTCTATCCCTGCCGCACCGATCACCGCATAGTCGACCTTGAACTGGTTGATGAAATCCAGTGTCGCCACCCCGGTAATGCCGCCATCGGAAGCGCGCACCACAC
>NZ_JBOFOO010000244.1:0-1782 GCF_051659485.1 Craterilacuibacter sp.
CCGGGCTTCAAGGACGCCTGGCAGCAATATGTCGAGTCCGGCTGGGCCGGCCTGCGTACCCCGGTCGAGTTTGGCGGTCAGGGCATGCCGGCACTGGTGGCGCTGGCCACCGAAGAAATGTGGTGTTCGGCCAACCTCGCGTTTTCGCTGGCGCCTTTGCTGACGCTGGGTGCGGTCGAGGCGATTCATCATCACGCCAGTGACGAGATGAAGGCGGTGTACCTGCCGAAAATGTCGACCGGCGAGTGGACCGGCACCATGAATCTGACCGAGCCGCAGGCCGGCTCCGATCTGGCTCAGGTGCGCTCCAAGGCGATCCCGGCAGGCGACGGCAGCTACAAGGTCAGCGGCCAGAAGATCTTCATCACCTGGGGCGAGCACGATATGGCGGATAATATTATCCACCTGGTGCTGGCCCGCCTGCCGGATGCACCGGCCGGGGTGAAGGGCATCTCGCTGTTTGTGGTGCCCAAGTTCCTGATTAATGCCGACGGTAGTCTGGGTGCACGCAACGATGTGCACTGCGTGTCGCTGGAACACAAGCTGGGCATTCACGGCAGCCCGACTGCCGTGATGAGCTTCGGTGACGAAGGCGGTGCCGTGGGCTATCTGGTGGGCGAGGCCAACAAGGGCCTGGGCTATATGTTCACCATGATGAACCACGCGCGTCTGGGCGTGGGCGTCGAAGGCATGGCCGTGTCCGAGCGTGCCTACCAGAAGGCAGTCGAATATGCGCGTGATCGGGTGCAAAGCCGCGCCGTCGGCTCGCCAGACCCCGCCGGCGTCGCCATCATCCGCCACCCGGATGTGCGCCGCATGCTGATGACCATGCGCGCCCAGATCGAAGCACAGCGCGCACTGGCCTGTGTCGCCGCGGCAGCCATGGACCGTGCCGCCCGTCACCCGGTTGCCGAAGAGGCCGCCCGCAATCAGGCGCTGGTCAACTTCCTGATTCCTATCGTTAAAGGCTGGAACACCGAACAGGCGAATGAAATCACCAGCCTGGGCGTGCAGGTTCACGGCGGCATGGGCTTTATCGAAGAAACCGGCGTCGCCCAGTACATGCGTGATGCGCGCATCACCGCCATCTACGAAGGCACCACCGGCATCCATGGTCTCGACCTGATCGGTCGCAAGACCTTCAGCGAAGGCGGTGTCACCGCGCTGGCGCTGTTGGAAGAAACCAAGCTGGTCGCCAGCAAACTGGCGGCCAGCCTGCCTAGCCTGTCGGCCAATCTGCTGGCTGCGGCCAAGGATGCCGAGCGTTGCGTGGCGTTTATCCTTGACACCTTCAAGCAGAATCCGCAACTGGCCGCTGCCGGATCGGTGCCTTTCCTCAAGCTGATGGGGATCGTGCTGGGTGGCTGGCAGATGGGGCGCGCCGCGCTGATCGCCCAGACGCAACTGGCTGGCGAGGATGCCGATACCGATTTTATGTCGGCCAAGATCATCACCGCCCGTTTCTATGGCGAGCACCTGCTGCCCCAGGTTACCGGCCTCGCCGATAGCATCATCAATGGTGCCGGCAGTGTGCTGGAAATGCCGGAAAACCTGTTCTGATCGCAACTTGATCCGTAAAGCAAAAAACGCCACGGCTTGCCGTGGCGTTTTTGCGTGTGAAGACGCTGCTGCGGACTTAAACGCCGATCACGCCGCCATCAATACGCGTGACGACCACGGTGGCCGAGCGCGGACGGGCCTTGGCACTGCTGTCGCTCTGGCTGGCCGGCCAGGCGCTGGTGGGCACAGCCAGCGTGCCATCCTCGCCCGGGTGCTGCACAT
>NZ_JBOFOO010000245.1:0-4833 GCF_051659485.1 Craterilacuibacter sp.
AACCACACGTCACCACACCAGCCAGATGATTGATTAATTCCTCCATTTCGACTGGTTTAGCAATATGCAAGCCATGTACATCCAGAATAATATTACCGTTATCGGTGACAAAATCGGGACGCAGTTCCGGATGACCACCAAGCTTGACCAACTCGCGTGCGACAAAGCTGCGAGCCATCGGAATCACCTCGATAGGAACCGGAAACTTACCCAGCACATCCACATATTTTGACGCATCGGCAATACAGATGAACTCCTGCGCGGCGGCGGCAACGATTTTTTCCCGTGTCAGCGCCCCACCCCCACCCTTGATCATATGCAGATAGTGGTTAATCTCGTCGGCGCCATCGATATAAACCGGAATTTCATCCACACTATTGAGATCGAACACCGGAATGTGGTGTGCCTTAAGGCGGGCGGTACTGGCTTCCGAGCTGGACACCGCACCCTTGATCCGCCCTTTCATGGTGGCGGCCAACTCTTCAATGAAGATATTCACGGTACTACCAGTGCCGATGCCGATGATGGAATCCTCGGGGATAAATTCCAGCGCCTTTTTGGCCGCAGCCAACTTCAATTGATCAGGGGTAAGCATGATGGCGACTCCGTATTAGGTTATTTAGTTACTTCAATTATTCCATATTCGGTTCTTTAATGCCGTTTTAATGTGCCGCCATCAGCAAACAAACCGCCTGCGCCTCAATGGCCTCACACCGACCAAGATAGCCCAAAGTTTCGTTGGTCTTACCCTTAATATTGATGGTGGCCATATCCACCTCCAAATCCTGGGCAATATTAGCCCGCATGGCATCGATATGGGGCGCAAGCTTAGGGCGCTGCGCGATCAGCGTGGCATCAACATTCACCACTCTCCATCCCGCAGCCCGCACTCGCGCCACAGCTTCACGCAATAGTACCCGGCTATCCGCCCCCTCAAAACACGGCTCGGTATCAGGAAAAAGCCGGCCGATATCGCCCAGTGCTGCCGCCCCTAACAAGGCATCCGTGATGGCATGCAGCAAGGCATCTGCATCCGAGTGCCCGAGCAAACCCTTTTCATGAGAAATTTCCAAGCCCCCCAGAATCAGCGGACGTCCCTCAACCAGACGATGTACATCGTAACCCTGTCCAATACGGAACATTCAATCCTCCTTGCGTGAAGCGAGAATGACACGCGCCAGCGCCAGATCCGCCGGATATGTGACCTTGAAGTTTTGCGCCTCACCCTCGACCAGACAAGGTTTCAAACCCAGCATTTCGATGGCAGAAGCCTCATCGGTTATGGCTGATTCGCGCTCCGCAGCCAAGGCGCGCAACAACTGGCCGGACCGAAACATCTGCGGTGTTTGCGCCAGCCACAGCCCATCACGCGACACCGTCTTACTCACCCTGGCATGACTATCGGCACGCTTGACCGTATCCGCCACCGGCAAAGCCAGCAAACCACCCACTTCGTCATCTGTCAGGCGCGCAATCAGCCGCTCAACCATGGCAACCGTCAAGCAACAGCGCGCAGCATCATGCACCAATACCCAATCGTCTCCTTGTGCCGCCAGTGCCACCAAACCATTACGCACACTGGCCGCACGACTAGCCCCCCCTACCCGCAACACCTCAAGTTTGGGGATAGACCAGTCAAAACCGTCAAACCATTCATCTTCCGGCGAAACCACCACCACCACCCGGTCAACAGCCGGCACCGCGGCCAGCGTAGACAAGGTATGCCACATCAGGGGTTTACCCAATAGCTGCAAATACTGCTTAGGACTGGCTGCGCCAAAACGGCTCCCCGAACCGGCAGCCGGTACCAGTGCGATCATTGCGCTCATGCCTCACCCCCTACCGCCAGCTGGCGCCACAGACAGACCCCCTTCACCGATTTGTCCAGTGCATCCAGATAGTGTTCATGCGCTTGCTGCTCTTCGGTACTGGCACGTAGCACCGGAATGGGCTTACGCTCGAAACTGACCAGCTCCAGCGTATTGACTTCCCTCTCCTCCGGCTCGATATCCATGACCAGACTTTCCTGCCCACGCGTCATCCACAGATAGACTTCGGCCAATAACTCGCAGTCTATCAGTGCGCCGTGCACGGTCCGGTTGGAGCGGTCAACATCAAAGTGGTCGCACAAAGCATCCAGACTATTACGCTTGCCCGGCCGCTGATCTCGCGCCATCACCAGCGTGTCGATCACACTGGCACATTGCCCGGCAACCTGCGGTAAACCCACGCGCTCGAATTCGGCATTCATAAAGCCGATATCGAAAGGTGCGTTATGGATAATCAGCTCGCTATCCGCGATAAAATCAGCAATCTCGGCCGCAATAGCAGCAAAGCGGGGCTTGCCTTCGAGGAATTCGAGTGAAATGCCGTGTACACGCTGCGCGTCTGGGTCAATGGCCCGCTCGGGGTGCATATAAAGATGCAGATGGCGCCCCGTCAACTTGCGGTCGACCATCTCCAGTGCAGCAAATTCGATAATACGATGACCTTGCGACGGCTCAAGCCCCGTCGTCTCGGTGTCGAGGATAATTTGTCTCATGGGATACTCGAATCGTCGCGCCCAAACCGGACACGACAAAAAATCAGTTTGCCAGCGTCACACCACGATTGGCCAACTCGTCAGCGCGTTCATTGAATTCGTGCCCGGCATGGCCTTTGACCCAACGCCAGTCGACCGACAGATGGCGATTGCGCTCGGCATCCAGCAACTGCCACAAGTCTGCATTCTTGACCGGAGCCTTGGCGGCTGTTTTCCAGCCCCGCAGCTTCCAGCCGTGTATCCACTCGGAAATGCCTTTTTGCACATATTGCGAGTCGGTATACACCACAATATGGCAAGGACGGTTCAAGGCCTTGAGCGCTTCAATCACCGCCAATAGCTCCATACGGTTATTGGTGGTATCCGGCTCGCCACCCCACAACTCTTTTTCCTTGCCCTTGAAACGCAACAGCGCCCCCCAGCCTCCCGGGCCGGGATTTCCCTTACAGGCGCCATCAGAATAAATTTCGACCTTGTCTTGCGTCATAGTGCCTCATTGTTAGGATGGTGTACGGCATGACGTCCATCGCCCAGTACCGCAAGATTGGGGAGTGGCGTGCTGGCTTGCCAGCCCGGTTTGATCAGGCGCATACCACGCTGCCGCTTGATTGCACTGATGCCATAAACACCCGCAGCGAGCGGCCAGCAACGGTTACCAACAGGCTCAACAAACTGCCAGCGCTCCAAACAGTCAAGCCGGTTAATTGGCGGGGCATAGCACATGAAAGCAGGACTAGAAGGCTCGAAACCCAGCAGTTCGAACCAATCGTTCAAACGCGACAGGCGTAGAAAATTTCCGCTCCAGGGCACTTGCGAGCGCCCCTGCAGCAAGCGGCGCAAACCCCAAGCCGATAATGGATTAAAACCGGTAAGCACCACACGCCCTTCAGGCATCAGCACCCGCTCGGCCTCGCGTAGCACCTGATGGGGATGGGCGCTAAAATCCAGCGTATGCGGCAGCAGCAGCAAATCCAGACTTCTGGACTCGACCGGCAGATGCGCCGGATCACACACCAACCCGACGTCCCCCGTTTCCCCCGCATAAGCACGCCATGTCATGCGGTTGGTACGCAAAAAATCATGCCCCGGTGCACCGAACTGGATGGCTCTATAGCCAAAAGCATCAGCCACGGCCGAGTCATAATAAGCCTGCTCGTTCTGCAGCAGATATTGCCCAAGCTCGCTTGCATTCAACCAACTAGAAAATGCCGTCATGACCCAGTCTTAAACCACGTTAACCCGCACAGCCCCACCGGCATGTTTGGGTAATTATATCCGAAGGCAAGACCAAGGCGCAGACACTTCCCCAGCAATAAAGCGTTACACCAAATACGCGACGGGACAAAACAGGGGACGAATAAGGCCGAGAGGATTGATAGCCCCCGCAAACGATGGCTCAGCTTGCTGTACCAGCGAGTTGCCACGGGAGATCCTGCACAGGCGAAGGCGGCTGCATGACGGTTGCCACAAAAATGCATACGCCGTTTGGGCGGGGTAGGATTTGACAACATTAGCCAAGCGCGAACAAGCAAGCCGGCAGTATCCTGCAAACCTGTGACACGGCGCTACGCCATCTCGCACCGGAAAAGGAACTAAGGCTTCAGCACATAGCGGGTATCGCAAACAAGACGACAAGTTCAGCCAGCACCCAAGGTCAACGGGCAGTGCGCGCAGCATCCATCAACAAGCTTAACGAGAATGTCTTCCCAGCAGGGATAACCCGATATCGACACTACTGTTGTCGACCAGATCAATATCATCCAGCTTTAGTAGCTGTCCGGGCTCTACACGCCGCCGCAAGCGCGCCCCGTCAAGCAGGCCAATCGGGACATGATCCGGCTCACGCACCATTTGCACGGCTTCACCACGGACATCAAACCCGCCGCTTCCCCGTTCGATCAGATCCCCGGGACGCAATACATGCTTGGCAATCGCCGCGACACCCAGCGCAGGGTACTGGCTGTTATTGAGCAAGGCTCCCCTACCCGACAGCAAACGGCGCACGGTTTTGGCAACCTCCAGAAAACACAAGTGATAGGGTTTGACCAGCAGATAATGCGGGCCCTTCCCGAGTTTGAAATACTCAAGCCATGGCGCCATGTCTTCTTCATGAGAAGCAACAACAAATACACCCGTTGGCGCCCAGCCCCTAGCTACTGGGTGCCTGTATCAGCAAGCAATTCTCACAAACCAATGCACCTAATGGGTAATAACGCTCCATATCATTAGATTGTGCCTCCTTACGCAAGGCATTGGATAATGGCTGCATCCCCAAATCGGCTACAACATGA
>NZ_JBOFOO010000246.1:0-6758 GCF_051659485.1 Craterilacuibacter sp.
GCGCAGACGAAGGAATAGACCTTGCCGCATTTCACCGGGACTGGCTGGCGCTGGCCGACGTGCACGGCTTTCACTCGCTGCTGCGCCGTTATGGGCTGTCGCGCCAGCAGGCTTTCCGGCTGGCGCCCGCAGGACAGGCATGGCGGGTTCGGGCCGATGCGGTGGAAACCCTGCTGCGCCGGGTCGCCCTGACCCGGGTGCCGATGATGGCCTTCGCCGGCAACAGCGGCGTGATCCAGATCCATACCGGGCTCATAGACCGGGTCGAGGTCGTCGGCGACTGGCTTAATGTGCTGGACCCTGCTTTCAGCCTGCACTTGAGCATGGCGAAGATCGCCGGGGCATGGGTGACACACAAGCCCGGCGAATGCGGCGGCGTCACCTCGCTCGAGTTGTTCGACGATGCCGGCAGCTCGGTTCTGACCCTGTTTGGTGAACGCAAAGGCGGTCAGGCCGAGCGCGTCGAATGGCGCAAGCTATTGAGCGAACTGCTGCCGCTGGAGGGTGAAGATGCATAAACGAATGTTGCCTGTACTCGCGCTGGCCGCCTTGCCATTGAGCGCACCGCTGTTTGCCAGCGAGCGGGTGGTGGTAGTCACCAGCGATGTGGCCGAGATCGTGGTGGCGCTGGACGCATCAGACAAGGTGATCGGCCGCGACCGCTCAAGCCGGATGCCCGAGCTTGCCCACGCCGGTGAAGTCGGCTTCGTGCGCGCCCTGTCGGCCGAGACCATTGCCCGCACCCGCCCGACGCTGGTGCTGGGCAGCGCGGCCGCGCAGCCACCAGGAATATGGCAGCAGCTGCGCTCCTTAGGCCTGCGCGCCGAAGAGGTGTCACTGGCCGAGGACGGCAGCGACTTTGCCGCCGCCATACGCCGGGTCGGCACCTTGCTGGGTAAACCGGCGGCAGCCGATACGCTGGCCCGCAACTGGCAGGCCAAAATGGCGCCACAGCCGGCGAACGGGCGCCGTTACCTTATCAGCTACGACGGCAGCATGGTCGCCGGCAGCGGCACGCCGGCGGACACCCTGATCCGCGCCGCCGGCGGCATCAATGCCGCGGCACAGATCAAAGGCTACAAGACCCTGTCGCGCGAGGCATGGCGCACGCTGGCACCGGATGTGATCGTACTGGCGGCACACAACGCACCGGTACACGGCGGCGCGGCCGCCTTTACACGCCGCCCCGAAGTCGCCGCCACCCCAGCCGGCAAGGCCGGCAAAGTGATCGAGCTCAGCGCTCGCGATGCCATGATGGTCACGCTGGACAGCCCGGCGGTTGCCCTGAAACTGCGGAGACTGTGAGATGGCACGATCCGAGACCGCCATCAGTCCATGGGCCATGACGCCGATGCGCCGCCTGGTCGCCTCCCTGATGGCAGCGACACTATTACTGCCGCTGCTCTCGCTCGCCAGTCAGGGCGATGCGCTGGCCTGGCCCGACCTGTCCGACCCGCTGATACAGGCACTTAGGCTGCCGCGCATCGCAAGTGCCCTGCTGGTCGGTGCCGCACTGGCCGCCAGCGGTGCCGCATTGCAGGCCTTGTTCCGCAACCCGCTGGCCGACCCCGGCCTGATCGGCACCTCGAGTGGCGCCGCATTGGCGGTCGTTGCGGTACTGGCACTGGGCTGGAATGTCCTGCCCTTGCCGCTGGCGGCCTTTGCCGGCGGGCTGGGGGCGACCTGGCTGATCCTGATACTGACACGGCTGGTACGCGGCGGGCTGGCGGGCTTGCTCTTGATGGGGCTGGTGGTCGGCGCATTCTGCGGGGCACTGATCAGCCTGATCCTGTTTATGTCCGATGACCTGACGCTGCGCGCCGCCAGCGCCTGGCTCGCCGGCAACCTTGCCGCCGCGACACCCGAGCGGCTGGGGGCCTGTGTGGTGGTGGCGCTGGCCGGTATCGCACTGCTGCTGTGGATCGCACGTGATCTGGACTGCCTGCTGCTGGGAGAAGATGCCGCACGCTCGCTGGGCGTCGACGTGGTGCGTACCCGGCGCCTGGCCGCCGTCGGCGCCGCGCTGGCCACCGGCGGAGCCGTGGCCTTGTCCGGCGTCATCGGCTTTGTCGGCATGATGGTGCCCAATCTGCTTGCCGTACTGGTCGGCGGCTGCCGGCGCCGCCTGATCGTGCTTTCCGCCTGGGGTGGAGCGCTATTTTTGCTGGCGGCCGATACGCTGGCACGGACCGTGGTGTGGCCGATAGACGTGCCGGTCGGCCTGATCGCCGCCTTCACCGGCCCGCCTTTTTTCGTCTGGCTGTTTGCGCGCCAGCAAAGGAATCTGCTGAATGGCTGACATGGTGTTCGAACTGGATAATGTGCATCTGATGCGCGGCACGCAGTGCATTATCGACGATCTGTCCTTGCGCATTCCCGCAGGACAGGTGTGTGCCCTGCTGGGCCCCAACGGGGCAGGCAAAACCACGCTGCTGCGGCTGATGGCAGGGCTGGCGATGCCAAGCTCAGGCCAGATCCGGCTAGCCGGCGACGATGTGCATGCGCTTGCTGCTGCCGAACGGGCCAAGCGCATCGCCTATGTGCCGCAACATATACCGGCCGGCTTGCCGCTGACGGTCGCCGAATTCGTGATGCTGGGGCGGATACCGCATCTGGGCGCATTTACCCGGCCGCGCGCGGCCGATCGCAGCGTGCTTGACGAGGTGCTGGCACGCTGCGAGCTGGAAGCGCTGAGCGCAAAACGGCTGGATACGCTCTCCGGCGGCGAACGGCAGCGGGCAGCGATTGCCCGTGCGCTGGCACAGCAAGCACCGGTGCTTTTGCTGGACGAACCGACCAATCATCTGGATCTGCGCCAGCAGTACAGGCTGCAGCGCTTGCTGCAGTCGCTGGCGGATGCCGGTCAAACGGTGATTGAGGTTTTGCATGACCTGACACTGGCCGCCAACCACGCAAGCTGGCTGGCCTTGCTGGATACTGGACGGCTGGTCGGCCAGGGGTGCCCCGATCAGGTACTGGAACCGGCCTCGCTATCGCGGGTCTACCGCTGGCCGCTGGCGGTCAGCCGGCAAGAAGCAGGCTGGCAGCTATCCAGCGCCGCCGTGCCGCTGAGCGCCTGAATACGCCAAACACGCGGGCTTTGCTAGCCAGGGATAGCCTCTGGGCTGAGCACAATGTGGACATCAAGCAGGGCTGGGCATGGCAAAAACCTGCGTCGCCCTGCGACGCAGGTAATGCGTGGCAATGCTTTACTTCAACGCACGCGCCTTGACTGCCGTGTCGGCAAAATCACTGAAGACCCCGTCCACCCCCAGCGCATAGTAGGCCTTGTACTCTTCAAGCGGGTCGCCCATGAAATTGGCGGCCAGATACTTGGCCTCATTACGGAAGGTATAGGCATGCACCAAAAGGCCGGCCTTGTGCGCATCGCGCACCAGCGAGCTTGGCGTCAGCAGGGTGCGGTCCTGCATGTCTACCGTTTTGTCGCCATTCACATCGGCTGCGGTGCCGGTCTTTTTATCCGCCATCCCTTCGCTGGCCAGCAGATACGGTTTCCACGGACCGATGCCGTCGGCGAACTTGCGGATCTCGCGCAATGCCGCCGGCGAAGTCAGATCGGCATAGCTGCGCTTGTCACCCGCCAGTACAAAATCATAGGGCTGGCCGGCATCAAGTTTGCCATCCACCGTCACATCATTGGCATCCATCAGAAACACCAGCTTGACCGGTGTCAGCTTGCGCAAGGCTTTCAGGTTGGCCGTCTCGAAGGACTGGATAAACACCGGTGCATTCTTGCGGTTAAGCCCGTACTGTGCCAGCGCTTTTAGCAGCGGTTTTTCCAGCGCCAGATTCTGCTGGGCATGCCAGCTCGGGTGCTTGGTTTCCGGATAGATGCCGATCTCGCGCCCGGCCTGCTTGCTCAGTTTGGCGCGCAAGGCCAGTATCTCGTCGAAGGTCGGAATCTGGAACTGGCCGTTGAACTGCTGCGGCCGGTCGGCTCGCGATTGCAGGGCACGCAGGGTCTTGATCTCGGCCAGGGTAAAGTCGGATGCAAACCAGCCTTCTTCTTCGACACCATCGACCTGCACCTTTTTCTTGCGCTCGGCAAACTCGGGGCGGCTAGCCACATCGGTGCTGTCCTTGAGATTGGGCTCGTGGCGCGCAATCAGCACGCCATCACGGGTCGACACCAGATCCGGCTCGAAATAGTCGGCGCCCAGCTCGACTGCACGCGCATACGCCTCCAGCGTGTGTTCCGGCAGATAGCCGGATGCACCGCGGTGGGCAATCACCAGCGGCGCCTTGCCGCTCAGCGTAGGGTAGTCTGGTGCTTTCGCGGCCTGTGCAGGCACGGTCAGCATGGTGGCCATCAGGCCGGACAACAGGGCAGGAAGTTTCAAGGCGCACACTCCATCAAGGTTTGGGTATGCGCGAATTATCTGCATGGAATGTTACATTCATGTGATGGAAAAATGACGATTTGGTACATCCAGCCCGGCTGGCAAGCGGCACTTTCCCATGCCACGCCGGCGATTCCGCGCTATTTAGCCGGGCACGTTGCAAGGAAGTAACATCCCGCAGTGCAGCATCGTCCGACAACATACAAAAACATTTACCAAGACCCAAATGACATGCAGACTGCAAAGCGTCGGCAGCCTAGCCAGCCCGACCGCGTCGCCCGGTGTGTCGTCTTTACCCTTCGCCAGGATCTACCTGAAGAATAAAGTCGATGGAGGGGCGCCTGCCACGCAGGATGCAAGAAATCAGTCAGGGAAGGACAACCCCGGGCGACGCGCAATCGGCTACCATCGTGGTTTTTCCTGCCTTTCGCCATGATGAACCCTGCACCTGCCCTCCCCCGCCTTGCCATCCACTACTGTACCGGTTGCCGCTGGCTGATGCGTGCCGCCTGGATGGCACAAGAACTGCTGACAACCTTTGAAAAAGAGCTGGGCGAAGTGGCACTGGTGCCCGGCCACGGCGGTGTGTTCCGCATCCTGTGTGATGATGAGCTGCTGTGGGATCGCAAAATCGACGGTGGTTTTCCCGACATCAAGGCACTCAAGCAGCGCGTACGCGACCGGATCGCGCCCGGCAAGGCGCTGGGGCATAGCGAAACCGCCGCGCATTAACATCATGACGGCGCCGCAGCGCAAGATCATCCATGTCGACTGTGATGCGTTTTATGCCGCAGTCGAGATGCGCGACCACCCCGAATGGCGCGCATTGCCGCTGGCGATCGGCGGCAGGCCGGAAACCCGCGGTGTGGTCGCCACCTGCAATTATGCCGCGCGCCGCTTCGGCATCCACTCGGCCATGTCGTCGGCGCGTGCGCTCAGGCTATGCCCCGAACTGACCATCGTGCCGCCGGACATGGCGCGCTACCGCGAAGCCAGTGCCCGCATCCTCGCCATCTACCACGACTACACGGCGCTAGTCGAACCGCTATCGCTGGATGAAGCTTACCTCGATGTCAGTGGCCAGCCCCATTGCCGGGGCAGCGCCAGCCTGATGGCCGAGGCGATACGCAGCCGCATCCGCAACGAAATCGGCATCACCGCCTCTGCCGGCATCGCGCCCAATAAATTTCTGGCCAAAGTCGCCAGCGACTGGAACAAGCCGGACGGCCAGCATCTGATCCGCCCGCAAGATGCCGCAGCCTTTATCGCCGCCTTGCAGGTCAAGCGTTTTTACGGTGTCGGCAAGGTGACCGCAGCACGCCTGATGGCGCTGGGAGTAGAGGATGGCGCCGGACTCGCCACGCTGGAGCTATCCGTGCTGCTGCGCGAGTTCGGCCGCTTCGGCCAGCGCCTGCATGAGCTGGCACTCGGCATAGACGCGCGCCCGGTCAATCCGGAAAGGGTCAGGAAATCGCTCAGTGTGGAAGAAACCTTTGTACGCGACCTGCCCGATCTGGCGGCCTGCCGGCGCGAACTGCCCGCACTGCTGGCCCGCCTCAGCCTGCGCCTGAGCCGCGCAGGCGCTCCGGCTTTTCGCGGCCTGCAGCTCAAGATCAAGTTTGCCGATTTCAGCCAGACCACGATAGAACAAGGCGCAGAAGAACTGACACTGGCGGCCTTCGGCCAGCTACTGGAGACCGGCTATGCGCGCGGCCTGCGTCCGGTGCGGCTTCTGGGGGTGGGGGTCAAACTGGCGGCTATGGAAGAAAGCGGAAGACAGATGGAACTGTTCGAGACGGCGCAGCCCGGCACAAAACCGGGCAGCACCTGATGCTTACTGGCCGGCCTTGCGCTTGGCCATGAAGGCGACGGCAGCAGCATCGCGCCCCGCCCAGCTCAGTGCCACGCTTGGGCGCTGGCCCAGGCGTTCTAGATAGCCGCTCTCCCCCAGCAAAGGGGCCAGCAGGTCTTCACCCAGTGCCGCACGCGTCACCTGTGACAAGACCGGGAAAAAACTCGCGGCGGCGATATCGGCATAGCTGAAATCCCCCCCCGCCAGCCATGGCGAAAACCGGGTCAGACGGGACAAGGCCGCCACACCGCGACGGATATCGGCAGCCGCCTGCTCGCGTACTTCATCGCTCAAGGCGGCACCAAACACCACATGGCGCGTCAGCGGCGTACACGGCGTAGCCAGATACAGCTCAGTCATCTGCATGATTTCACGGGCACGGCTGCGATCATTGGGCGATGGCGGCAACAGGGCCGCCGTCGGATAAGCATCTTCCAGCCACTCGAGGATGGCCGTCGACTCGGCCAGAGGAAAACCGTTGATCTCGACGTACGGAATCTTGCCCATCGGGCTCTTGGACAAAAACACCTCGTCCTGCGAAGGTG
>NZ_JBOFOO010000247.1:0-4573 GCF_051659485.1 Craterilacuibacter sp.
CCAGCTCGATGAAACGGGTATTGACGCCGTATTCGCGTGCTTTCCAGGTCAGGTAGAACGGGTCGATAGGAATGCAGTGCCCGCCCAAACCCGGGCCCGGATAGTAGGGCACGAAGCCGAACGGCTTGGTCGCGGCGGCGCGGATCACTTCATGGATGTCGATGCCCATCTTGTCGGCAACGATCTTCATCTCGTTGACGAGGCCGATGTTCACCGCGCGATGGATGTTTTCCAGCAGCTTGGTCATTTCGGCGGCGCGGGTAGACGACACCGCCACCACCTGATCGATCACCGCGCTATACAGCGCCACCCCGATTTCCTGACAGGCAGGCGTCACGCCGCCACACACTTTGGGAATGGTGCGGGTGGTGAAGTCGGGATTGCCCGGGTCTTCGCGTTCGGGGGAATACACCAGAAACGCGTCTTCACCGACGGCCAGCCCGCACGACTCGATGCGCGGCAACAGCTCTTCATCGGTGGTACCCGGATAGGTGGTCGACTCCAGCGACACCAGTTGCCCCTTGCGCAGATAAGGCAGCAAGGAGTCGATGGTGTTGATCACGAAGGAAAGATCCGGCTCGCGGTATTTATTCAGCGGGGTCGGCACGCACAGGATCAGCGCATCGGCTTCCGGTGCACGCGAAAAATCGGCAGTGGCCTCGAAACCGTCCAGCAAGGCGCCCTGAATGCTGGTGGCGGCGATGTGTTCGATATAACTCTGGCCATTCATCAGTGCATCGACCTTGCTCTTATCGATGTCGTAACCGATGACTTTGTAGCCGACTTCGGCAAAACGCAGCATCAGTGGCAGGCCGACATAACCCAGACCGACGATACCGATAACTGCCGACTTGTCGGCGATGCGGGAGAGAAACTGTTGTTTGTGCACGAGAAACCCCGGAAAGACGTAAAACCAGCCCGCAGACGGCGGATGCCATCGCGTCGCCACCTGCTTTAAAACGCGTGATTATACGCCTTATTCTGCACTGCATCAGATGCACAAAGCCCCGCGACGAGGCGCGGGGCGGGTACGGATACAGCGAATGGGCGACGGGAACCGGCTAGATCAGTAAGCGCCCGGCCGAATGCAGATTGCTTTCCTTGAGCCTGCGCACGAAATCGCCGAACTCGATACCGTACAGGCACTCCAGCTTGTCGGCACGAAACTCGAGCGCATCCCAGCTGACGGGATGCGGGCTCTGGCGAAAAGCCATCACCGCCACATTGCCGTGGCTGGCCGATGGCAACTCGAGCACCCGTCCCTCGAACACCTCCAGCAAGCGTTCAAGGAATTGCTGATAGCGCTTGTCGCCACTCCACCAGTTGGCGACAAATACGCCCTGCGGCGACAAGGCCCGCCTGCAGTCCTGAAAGAAGTCTTCGGTGGTCAGCGCATCAACAATCTGCATGCCGTCAAAGCCGTCCACCAGAATGGCATCGGTCGATTCACGGAAGATCTTCACATAGTCGGCACCGTCGGCCTCGATGATCTCGAAATACTCGCCCTCTTCCGGCATCTGGAAAAAGGCACGCGCCACCGCGATCACCTGCGGATTGATCTCGACCACCAGCGAACGGGCATTGGGCAGATACTCGTCGATGAAACGGGTAATCGAGCCGCCCCCCAGGCCAATCTGCAGCATGTGCTGCGGCTCGTCACCAAACAAGAGAAAGCCCATCATGGCGCGGGTGTAGCTCAGCACCAGATCGGCCGGCTCGTCCAGATTCATCGAGCTTTGCACCGTTTCCGAGCCCAGATGCAGCGAGCGGATATTGCCGGTCTCGGAAATTTCGACTTCCGGCATCTCGTCTATTGCCGCGCGCACGCGGCGACGAAACGGGTGGCATGCTTTACCCGCCACAAGCACTCTCCTTGGCACGCGAATCCAGAATACTGATGGCGCGACGCGGCTGGCCGTCTTCACCCATCGGCAGCGGATCGTTAAACTCTTCCTTGTCAAAAGCGGTATCGCCTTCGACCGGCAGCACATCACCCACCTTCAAGCCGGCAAAATCGAATAGCTTGTTATCGGCCAGATGCGATGGCACCACATTCTGCAGCGCAGTAAACATGGTCTCTACCCGCCCCGGGAAACGCTTGTCCCAGTCGTTGACCATTTCCTTGACCACCTGACGCTGCAGATTGGGCTGCGAGCCGCACAGATTGCACGGAATGATAGGGAACTCGCGTAGCTCGGCGTAGCGCTCCAGATCCTTCTCGCGGCAATAGGCCAGCGGGCGGATCACCATATGCTTGCCGTTGTCCGACACCAGCTTGGGCGGCATGGATTTGAGCTTGCCACCGTAGAACATATTGAGGAACAGGGTGTGCAGCATGTCGTCGCGATGATGGCCCAGCGCAATCTTGGTCGCACCCAGTTCCTCGGCTACGCGATAAAGCACGCCGCGGCGCAGGCGCGAGCACAGGCTGCAGGTGGTCTTGCCTTCGGGAATCACCCGCTTCACGATGGAATAGGTATCTTCCTCGACAATGCGGTACTCGACACCGATCGATTCGAGATAAGCCGGCAGCACATGCTCGGGAAAGCCCGGCTGTTTCTGATCGAGATTGACGGCGACGATGGAAAAATCGATAGGTGCCGATTTTTGCAGGCCCAAGAGGATGTCGAGCATGGCAAAACTGTCTTTGCCGCCGGACAGGCAGACCATCACCCGGTCGCCCGCCTCTATCATATTGAAATCGTTGATCGCATCACCCACATGGTGGCGCAAACGCTTGGTGAGCTTATTGCCCTCGTAGGCAGCCTTTTCGGCTTTCTTGTCGGCAACGGCGATATGTTCGGGCATGAGGGTAGGGCTAACAGATTGAAAAGCCGGCGATTTTACCGCCAAACACCCCCGCCACGCCACTGCTGAAATGCGCTGACGGCGGCAGCGCCAGCGCGATAAAACACCCCGTCCATGCTTGCCGGCTCAAAGCACCACGCTACGCCCGCCGTCTACCGCCAGTATCTGGCCGGTCACATAGCTGGCGTCAAGCAGCAGAAAGCCCACCGCGCGTGCAATATCATCCGGTACGCCGGTGCGGGCCAGCGGGATACGGTTTTCTATTGCGCGACGCTCTGCCGCATCGAACGAGGCTTCGTTCTCCGGCCACAAATTCACCCCGGGCGAGACGCCATTCACCCGCACATGCGGCGCCAGCTCCAGCGCCAGCGCGCGGATCAGTTGCGCATGGCCGGCCTTGGCCAGGTTGTAGACCACATGCCGCGGCATCGGCCGCTCGGCATGGATATCGACAATGCCGACGATGGAGCCCGAACTCTGGCGCAGATAAGGCACGGCAGCTTGCGCCAGAAACAAGGGCGCCTTGAGATTGGAGCCCATCAGGCTATCCCAGTCGGCTTCGCCTATGCTGCCCACTTCAGTCGGGTAAAAACCGGACGCGTTATTGACCAGCCCGTCCAGATGGCCGAAAGCCGAAATAGCGGCTTCAATCAATGCCGGCAGCCGGGCGGTATCCTGCAAATCGGCCTGCGCCAATTGCACCGAGCCGGGGCGCTCGGCATTCAGCTCCCCTGCCAAGCGCCAGGCGTCGGCTTCCGAAGCGTGATAGTGCAATAGCAAAGACGCACCGCGCGCATGCAGATGACGGGCGATGCCTGCCCCTACCCGGCGCGCAGCACCGGTAATCAACACAACCTTGGTATCCATGGCAACGCCTCCACCCTTGTTTAACGGCCATGCCCTTCTCATGAGCGAGGGTTTGACCGACAATCCCGACATATTGTACAGGATTGCCCCTTATGACCAGCCTTCCCCAAGCCAGCCCCGAAGCCCTCGCCACCAGCTATGCACTGACGCAACACATTGCCGGTGAAATCGCTGCGGCCGATGGCTGGATTCCATTTTCACGCTATATGGAGCTGGCGCTATATGCACCCGGCCTTGGCTACTACGCGGCGGGCAGCGCCAAACTGGGGGCCGCCGGCGACTTCACCACCGCACCGGAAATGACGGCCCTGTTCGGCGCCACACTGGCGCGGCAAATCGCCGAGCTGCTACCGCAAACTGCCGGCGTGATCTACGAATTCGGAGCCGGCACCGGCAAGCTCGCCGCCGACATCCTGCAAAAACTGGAACAACTGGGCACCCTGCCCGAGCGCTACATCATTATCGACTTGTCCGCCGACCTGATAGACCGACAGAAAACCCTGCTCCAGTCGCGCCTGCCGCATCTGCTGGACAGGGTGCAATGGCTGGCCGAGTTACCGGCAACACTAGACGGCATCGTCATCGGCAATGAAGTGCTGGACGCCATGCCGTGCGAGGTCTTGCTCCACGATGGCCAGCGCGTCCTGCAACACGGTGTTAGCCTCGATAACGGCGGCTTCGTGCTGGCCGACCGCCCGCTAGACCATGCCGGACTAGCCGGGCTAGCTAGCGAACTGATTCCGGCAATCAAGGGCTACAACAGTGAAATCAGCCTCAGCAACCGCGCCTTTATCCGCACCCTCGCCGAACGCCTGAGCCGCGGCGCACTGCTATTCATCGACTACGGCTTTCCGGCGCACGAGTACTACCACCCGCAGCGCCATATGGGCACCCTGAT
>NZ_JBOFOO010000248.1:0-3567 GCF_051659485.1 Craterilacuibacter sp.
TGTCGGCCGATGCCTATGCGGCCTTCGAAGAAGCCGGCGGTGCCAATCCGGAAACCGGTGCCCGCTTCTGGAACGAGATTCTGGCGGTAGGTGGTTCGCGCCCGGCGCTGGAGTCGTTCCGCGCCTTCCGTGGCCGCGATCCGCAAATCGATGCGCTGTTGCGCCATGGCGGCATGGTCGAAACGGTACGCTGAGCCGGGGCGCTGTTTTATCAAGCTAGCGGGTCACATCGCTTTGAAATAGCAGACTCGAACTGACAACCGCCCGTCACCGGGCGGTTTTTGCATTTTTAGCGGCTCGCTTCCGGCTCGTTGTGCTCGGGTGCTGCCAGCGTAGGGCGCCGCCGGAAGGAGGGGCTGCGCAGTGCGAAGGACGGCGCAATCGGGGACAGGGTGGTACGATTCGGATTCTGCGTCGGGCAAACTGCCCGCGCATCGGTGTGCTGCAAACGCTTGTCTTGAGCTCGCAAAGGCTCTCTCCGTGGATATGACAATTTGATTGTAGGCCGGCGTGGGGCAGGCTGGCAATGTTTGTGGTGGCGGGTGTTGTTTAATTGATTAAACGTTTATGTTTAACGGATTGGGATTTTTGATGAAATTGGCTACCTGGAACGTCAACTCCCTCAAGGTGCGCCTGCCACAGGTGCTGCAATGGCTGGAGGCTAATCCGGTCGATGTCTTGTGCCTGCAGGAGCTCAAGCTGGATCAGGACAAGTTTCCGCTGGCCGAGATCGAGGCCGCCGGCTACCGTGCCGCCTGGCTGGGGCAGAAGACGTATAACGGCGTGGCCATTCTGGTTCGCGCACCGCTAGCGCTGGCTGATGTCGTCACCGGCATCCCCGGTTACGATGATGTGCAAAGGCGCGTGATTACCGCGACGATAGGCGGCGTGCGTGTGATGTGCGGCTATTTCGTCAACGGTGAATCGCTCGAGTCGGCAAAGTATCCGTACAAGCTTGCCTGGCTCGCGGCGCTGGAAGGCTATGTCTCGACTGAAGTCGCCGCCCATCCCGATTTTGCCTTGCTGGGTGACTACAATATCGCGCCGGATGACCGCGATGTGTATGACCCCGCCGCCTGGCAGGGCAAGGTACTGTGCTCGGAACCCGAGCGTGCCGCTTTTACCCGCCTGATCGCACTGGGGCTGTCCGACTCCTTCCGCCTGTTCAATCAGGATGAGAAACAGTACAGCTGGTGGGATTACCGCGCCATGATGTTCCGCCGCAATCTGGGGGTGCGTATCGACCATATCCTGATTACGGACTCGCTCAAGGTGCGTGCCGTGGCCTGCGAGATCGACAAGGCTCCGCGCAAGTGGGAACGCCCGTCCGATCACACGCCGGTGGTGCTGACACTGGCAGACTGATGCGGCTATACGTTTGTTCTTAATAGGAAATGTATGCTATCTATATTGGCAAAGTAGGCTGTTTGCTGGATGATGGCCGGCAGTCGAATGCTCTGGAGCTCGTGTGGATTACGCTTTTGAAAACCGTCTGGACTTTACCCTGTTCGACAAGTTGCAAGCACAAAAGGACAGCGAGCCGCATTTCCACCCTTACAGCCAACTGGTGTTTCCGCGTAGTGAAGGTGTACAGGTGGTAATCGGCTCGGCACCTCCTGTCGAACTGGCGGCGGATGCGGTGCTGTTTTTGTCGCCTTTTGTCCGCCATCATGTGACGGTCGGTCGCGCGGATGCACGCTGGGATTCACTGGCGGTCAATCTGTCCCGTCTGGGCCCCGAGTTCTTTAATTCCCACTACCTGACGCCGATTCAGGACCTGCTGCATCATGGCCTTGCCGGGCTGCTGTTTCATGGCGGTACCGCCATGCATGCGCGGCGTGATTTTTTCATGATACGCAATACCTACCGCATGGAGTATTTGATCTCCATCCTGCAGATCATGCATACGCTAAGCATGGCGCGTGAGTGGCACCCTCTGGCGTCAGAGCAGGACCATCCGGTCGAGCCGCGCGATATCCAGCTCTGCCTGACGCTGAGCGAGTACATCCGCAACAATCTGGCCGAACCGCTGAATATTACCCATGCCGCCAGTCTGGTTCATATGTCCGAGTCCAGCTTCTGCCGTTTTTTCAAGCGCTTCTTCGGCAAACCCTATCACGGCTATCTGATCGACAAAAAGCTGGAAGCAGCCTGCCATTTGCTGCAGACGAGCAATATGCCGATACAGGAGATTGCCGACCGTCTGGCTTTCAATTCGGCCTCGCATCTGGCGATGACTTTCAAGCGCCATCAGGGCATGACGCCGGGCGAGTACCGCAGCCGCCAATATGATTGATGCACGCAACAGGCCGCCCCTCTCGGGACGGCCTTTTTTACAACTTAATACAGCAATCAGGCAGCAGCGGTGGCCGTCTTGGCCTCTTCTGCGTGCTTGATCGGCTTGGTCATGAAGCCCAGTACGATGGCGATACCCAGCAACACGGCCGAGATCATGTAAGCGGCACTGTAAGTGCCGGTCATGTCGACGGCGAGGCCGGCCAGCAGCGGGCCGACAAAGCCGGATACGCCCCAGGCGGTGTACAGCACGCCGTAGTTGGCGCCGTAGTTCTTCAGGCCGTAGAAGTCGGCGGTAGTCGACGGGAATACCGACATCAGCGAACCGTAAGCCAGACCGGCTACAACCGTCCCCACCAGAATCATGGACGCATCCTGATAGGTGGCGAACATCAGCATATTGACCGCCTGGACCGCGAAGGCCAGCAGCATGGTGTTGGTGCGGCCGATCTTGTCGGACAGCATGCCGCCACCGACGCGGCCTGCCGCGTTGGAGACCGCCAGGATGGACACCAGATACGCCGGGTTCAGGATACCGGCCTGATCGGTCGCGATCGAAGCCAGGTTACCGATGATCATCACGCCGGCAGACGACGAGAACACGAACATGATCCACAGGAAGTAGAACTGGCGGGTCTTGATCATCTCGCGCCAGGTCAGGTTGTGCTCGGACACCTTGGGCGCCACCGCACCGGCAGCCAGCGCCGGCGCAGCCGGTACATAGCCTTCAGGCGGGTTGGAGATCATGCGCGTCAGCGGCAGGGCAATCAGGAGCACGGCCGAACCCAGAATCATGAACGACTTGGAGATGCCGTAAGCTTCGATCAGGTGGGTGCACAGCGGTGCGAGGTAAACCGCGGCCAGACCGAAACCGCCGACGGTAATGCCGGAGATCATGCCCTTCTTGGATGAATGGAACCACTTCATCGCCGCCGGCGTCACGCAGGCGTAGGCAAAGCCGATACCGGTACCGACGATACCGCCGAAAGCGATGGTCAGGCCGATAACGGAGTCTTGCGGCACGAAGCTGGACAAAATCATGCCGGCACCGACCAGTACCACACCGAGGGTGATGACTTTTTTCGGTCCGATACGGTCCTGCATGACGCCGGCAGCCAACAGGGCAATCGCCCACACCACGATGGCCACGTTGTACGGCATCGAGGCTTCGGTATTGGTCCAGCCCCAGTCAGCGACCAGACCCTTTTTGATCACACTCCAGGCATACAGCACGCCGATGGTGAGGTTGATACAGGTACCGGCGACAAGAAC
>NZ_JBOFOO010000249.1:0-2263 GCF_051659485.1 Craterilacuibacter sp.
AAGGGCTTGGGCATGAAGCGCTACGCGATCGTTTTCGCGCTAGTGACCATTTTTGCCTGTGGCGTACTCTTGCCCGGCGTGCAGGCCAACTCGATCGCGGCCAGTTTGCAGACCGCGTTTGGTATTGAAACCACGGTGACGGCAGCCATTCTCGCCATTATTCTGGGCTTTATCATCTTCGGCGGCGTCAAGCGTATTGCTTCGTTTGCCGAGGTGGTAGTGCCCTTTATGGCGCTGAGTTACATCATCGTGGCTTGTGTGATTGTGGCTTTGAATATCCACCTGCTGCCCGGCGTACTGGCCCTGATCTTCAAGAGTGCTTTCGGCATGGAAGCAGGCTTTGGTGCGATTCTGGGTATGGCGATCCAGTGGGGCGTCAAGCGCGGCGTGTACTCCAACGAAGCCGGTCAGGGTACCGGCCCGCACGCTTCCAGTGCGGCTGCCGTTTCCCACCCGGCTAAACAGGGTCTGGTGCAGGCGTTCTCGGTGTATATCGACACCCTGTTTGTATGCTCGGCCACGGCTTTCATGCTGTTGATTACCGGCCAGTACAATGTGCAGGCGCCGGATGGTTCCGCAATGTATACCGGTATCGCCGGCGTGGCTGCGGGCCCGGGTTATGTGCAAACGGCGATGGAACACATCATGCCGGGCTTCGGCTCCATCTTTGTTGCAGTGGCGCTGTTTTTCTTCGCCTTCACCACCATCGTGGCTTACTACTACATTGCCGAGACCAATATTGCCTATCTCAACCGCAAGGTGAACCGGCCATGGCTGACTTTCGTACTGAAGCTGGCGCTGATGGCGGCAACGGTGTATGGCACGGTCAAAACCGCTGATCTGGCTTGGGGCATGGGGGATATCGGCGTCGGCCTGATGGCGTGGCTGAACATCACCGCCATCATCCTGCTGCAAAAGCCGGCCTTTATCGCTTTGCGCGACTATGAGGCACAGCGTGCGCAGGGGCTGGATCCGGTATTCCACCCGGAGAAGCTGGGCATCAAGCATGCCGATTATTGGGCGGGCCATCGTGCCGAGGACAACCTCGAGGCGGAGCGTGCCCAGGCTGCCGGCAAGCCGGCAAGCGCCGAGGCCTGATTCTTCAGTGTGCATTTGAAAAGCAGCAGACGGTGTCTGCTGCTTTTTTACGTCTGGCCGCCACCGCCTGATCGGCATACACTTTGCCATCAAGTGCCGGAGCCGTTCTTTGGCCTTATTTTTCCGGAAGCTTGCCATGGATATGCTGCATTCAACCTGGTTCTGGTGTGTAGTCGCCGCCGCGCCTTTTGTGCTGGTCATCAGCACGCTGGCGCGCCTTGCAAGGCGTGAACCGCCACCCGATCTTCCACCCGGCGTCAGTCCCGGCACCTATCGCATGCGTGCCGGGGATGACGACGATAAAGAACCCCGCCCAGATTGAGACGGGCCAAACCGAGACTGGACTCATGATTTTTGCCAACCGCTATTTTCCCGCTACCCGTTTGCGCCGCATGCGCAAGGACGAGTTTTCGCGCCGTCTGATGCGCGAGAACGTGCTGACTGCCAATGACCTGATCTACCCGGTGTTCGTGCTGGAGGGCGAGAATCGCGAACAGGCAGTGGCATCGATGCCGGGCGTCACCCGCCAGAGCCTGGACAAGCTGCTGTTTACCGCCGAAGAGGCGCTCAAGCTCGGCATTCCGATGCTGTCGATCTTTCCGGTGATCGAGTCCGGCAAGAACAACGAGGCGACCGAAGCCTACAACCCGGACGGCCTGGTGCCGACCGTGGTGCGCGAGCTGAAGGCGCGTTTCCCGGAGTTGGGCCTGATGACCGACGTGGCGCTCGACCCCTACACCGTCCATGGCCAGGACGGGCTGATCGACGACGCGGGCTACGTGCTCAACGACGAAACCACCGCCATTCTGGTCAAGCAGGCGCTGTGCCATGCCGATGCCGGCGCCGATATGGTCGGCCCGTCCGACATGATGGACGGGCGCATCGGTGCCATCCGCAGTGCGCTGGAAGAAGAAGGCTTCATCCATACCAAAATCTTTGCCTACTCGGCCAAGTACGCGTCCAGCTTCTACGGCCCGTTTCGCGATGCGGTCGGTTCGTCCGGCAATCTGGGCAAGGCCGATAAATATAGTTACCAGATGGACCCGGCCAATCTGGAAGAAGCCTTGCAGGAAGTGGCCATGGATCTGGAAGAGGGCGCCGATATCGTGATGGTCAAGCCGGGTATGCCGTATCTGGATGTGATCCGTCGCGTGAAAGACACCTT
>NZ_JBOFOO010000250.1:0-15211 GCF_051659485.1 Craterilacuibacter sp.
AAAACCCCACCAGCACACCCATATAGCCGACCAGTGCCCAGTGCTTCCCGCCCAGTTTGCGAAATGCCCCTACCGCGCTCGAATGCGCGGAGCGCCCCAGCGCCATTTCGGCCATCATCATGACGATGCCCAAGGTAAACACAAAGCCGATAAAAATCAGCAGGAATGCGCCGCCCCCATTTTGCGAAGCGACGTAAGGAAACTTCCAGATGGCGCCAAGGCCAATGGCCGAACCGGCAGCAGCAAGAATAAAACCGAGGCGCGAGCCCCATTGTGATCTGGCCATGATCGAATCTCTTTATTGTTCGGGTAAAAACGACTTTCGTACGGGAATACACATACGAACCGGGCTGTCCGAAAACGCGGGACATCGAGGCAGGTGCCGGCAGACGGGTTGCGTCAGACTCGGTCGACCACGTGAAGGTGACGGCTAGGCAAGCACAAGCAAGACCAGCGTCAGTCGGGAAATAAGCTCGCTACCGGGTAAGGCGCAAGGATTAAACATGTAAACCGGATGTCGATTTCAAACATGCCCCGTATGTATACAATATACACACCTATAAACTACCACGTTCCAATCTGCGGTCAAGGGGCTTGCAAGCATTTACCAGCAAAAATAGTTTAATTTTTGAATCACGATGCCAACAAAACATTAAATCCAAATTAAATATTGCGCAAAACTGGCATCAACACACCGCAAACAAAAACTGTTTTACACATTGCAGTTGCCGCTCGTTTTTCATATAATGCCGTCTTCGCAGTGCGGGTGTAGCTCAATGGTAGAGCAGAAGCTTCCCAAGCTTACGACGAGGGTTCGATTCCCTTCACCCGCTCCAGCGCCTTTTATTCTGCTCAACTCCTAGACCGACTCAGTATGAAGTTGAACTCTGGCCGGCTCTGGCTCAAAATTTCAGTCTATGGATTGCTCGCTCTTGGCCTGCTGGCACTGAGTGCTGCCATTCTGTACCAGCGTTTCGATGCTCAGGCCGTCCAGCAAACCATTACCAGCGACTTGGCCCAGCGCGGCTACCGTGCCGACGTCAGCGGTAAAATCACGCCCCACCTGTTCCCCTATCCAGGCGTTGAAATAGAACGCCTTGCCGTTTACGAACACGGCAGCAAGCAGGCCATGCTCAGCCTGAATACGCTAAGCATTGATCTGGCCTGGTGGCCATTACTGAAAAACCAGCATGAATTGCGCCGGCTGACAATCGATGGCATGGCACTCAAACTTAGTCGCCAGCGCGATGGCAATTTCAATATTGCCGGCTTATTGCAAAAAAACCGGCTTGCCTCGCTCAGCACCCAGCTTGACCGCATCACCCTGCACAATGCCAACATCGACTACCTTGATCACAGTAGCGGCAAAACGCTGGCCATCCGGGATACGCAGCTCGAACTAGTCGACATGGCATCCAGAGCCCACTTGCAACTGGATACCCGGCTGATTGATGGCAAACGCGAGTTCAAGCTGGCTTTGTCAGCGCCTTACACCCAAGCGCAAGACAAGATTGACGTAAGCGGCATGGCCGCGACCATCATCACCCGTAGTGGCCGCACGGCCAACAGCACACTACAAATCGGCGGCGATCTGGCTATCGATACGGCCACACTGCAAACTACGGCCAAAGCCATCAACATCAGTCTGGACAATCCGCAGGCCAAGCTGCACTTGAAAGCCGGCATCCCTTACGCTAGCGCCAACCCGGGGGAGATACTGATTCCGCATGCCACAGGATCAGGTGAATTCAATTACGCACAAGTCCGCTACCGTTTCAACGGCGCACTGGATCAGCTCAAACTCAACCCGGCAGGCCTCTACGCCGATCAACTCGGTGCAGAGCTCATCTCTTCGCAAGGCCCCCACTCCATCAAACTCAAGCTATCTGCGCCCTTACAACTGGCGGCGCTGAATACCCTGCGCATGGAGCCCTTAAAACTGGATGCCAGCCTGATTACCCCTGTTCTGCCGCGCGGCCAACTCTCGGCCTCGTTACTGGGGGCACTCAGTGGCGAGCTTGATCGCAGCCAGCTAACCCTGCGCGTCGAAGGCAAGCTGGATGGCGCCCGCCTTGCGCTGGCACTGGATCAGACCGGCTTCATTGATCCGCACCACGAAGCCGCACTTGCCATCGACGTGCTGGACCTCAACCGCTACCTGCCGGAAACCAAACCCGAACAGGCGGTTGCCTTATTTCAAGACAAAACACCATTGCAACTTGAGTGGATGGACTTCCTCCACCTCAAGGGCAAAGTCGCAATTGGCGAACTGAATATGGGACGCTTCCGTGTGCGCGACATCAACGCCCACGTCGAAGCCGATCGCAATGCATTTGCCGTCGACAATCTGTCGGCCAGCATCTATCAGGGCAAGCTGAGCGGCAGCGCCAGACTGCAACGCGGCAAAGAGGCTACCCTGTCCATCAACCAGCAATTGCACGGCATGCATATTCGCCCCTTGCTGCTCGACCTGTTCGACTTCAACCGCATCGAGGGCAAAGGTAGCGGCGATGTCAATCTGGTCGCACACGGCAGTTCGCTGGCCGCCTTACGCGATACGCTAACCGGACAGGCCAGCATCAAGCTGGCACAAGGCGCGCTCACCGGCATAGACCTGGTTGCCGCCCTGAAAAACCTGCCAGCCGAACTCAAAGACTGGAGCACCACTTCGCTGGCCACTGACCGCAAGCAGAAAACCACCTTCCAGGCCTTGTCAGCCAGCTTCGACCTGGATAACGGCATTGCACGTAATCAGGATTTGCAATTGGTATCACAACTGGTGAACGTACACGGCAACGGCAAGCTTGACCTGCCACAAAGCATTATCGACTACACCCTCGATGTAAAAGCCAACCCGCGCTCGTTCAGCCGCTTGGGAAACGTCAATGTACCGCTAAAAATCACCGGCCAGATCAATGCCCCCACCTACGCGCTAGACTTTAACGCCATGGTTAAAGGCAAGACCTCGCCCAACGAAAAGCAGCAGGCACTCAAGCAGGAGCTGAAAAAACAGATCACGACAATATTGCCGTGATTAGGGATTAGGGATCAGGGAGCATCGCTGCTCATTTTACGGGCAGCAAGCCGGACAATGCCCGGCGCGCGCCTTACTCGCCCTGCAGTAATCTGCTTTCAGCCTGCGCCAATTGCTCGGGACGCCCCAAAAGCACCACCACATCATTTTCTTCCAGTACAAAATCGGCACTCAGATCCGAACGCTTGAACTGGCGCCGGCGCACGGTTTTAATCTCGACCTCAAGCTTGGCGAGATCTAGCTCGCCCAAACGCTTGCCAACCGCGTAAGCACCGGACACCAGACGTACACTCTCCAGCCGCTGCTGCAAGGACTCGTCACTACCGGCAACCTCGTCACCCACGCCGCGGAAAAAGCCGCGAAACAAGCCATAGCGTGCTTCACGCACCGTACGGATTCGACGCAACACCCGGCTCACCGGCACGCCCATGACCATGAGCGCTTGCGAGGCCAGCATGAGGCTGCCTTCCATCACCTCGGCGACAACCTCGTCGGCACCGGCTGCGCGCAGGCGTTCAATATCGCTATCGTCTATGGTGCGCACAATCACCGGCAAGTTGGGTTTGAGCGCCTGCACCACCTCGATAATACGCTCGGCCGCATGCGTGTCGGCAAAGGTGATGACCACGACTTTGGCACGCTGGATACCGGCAGCGCCCAGCACTTCCTTGCGCGCAGCATCACCAAACACCACCGGGTCTCCGGCCGCGCTGGCTTCCTGCACCCGCTCCGGATCGAGATCAAGAGCAAAAAATGGCACCTCCTCGGCTTCCAGCAGCCGTGCCAGCGCCTGCCCGCTGCGGCCATAACCACAAATCAGCACATGTTCCGACTTGGTCATACTCTGCACAAAGACCTGATGCAGATCCAGCGATTGCAGCATCCAGTCGTTACGGATAAAACGCCGGGTAATCGCGTCTGCATGCTGAATCAAGAATGGCGCAATCAGCATGGAAATAATAATGGCGGCCAATGCAGCTTGTACCGATGCCAATGGCACCAGCGCCAGATTGCTCGCCAGTGCGAGCAATACAAAACCGAACTCGCCCCCTTGCGCCAAGGCCAGTGCCCCCTTGAATGACTCATTACTACGCTGGCCGAAGGCGCGACCAATCGCAAACACCACCGCCAGTTTCAGCGGCAATAGCAAAAATAGCATCACCAGTACTTCATCCCAGCGCTGATACAGCACCGGCAGTTCCAGCTTCATCCCCACCGTAATAAAGAAAAAACCCAGCAAGATGTCTCGAAACGGGCGGATATCCTCCTCCACCTGAAAACGGTATTTGGTTTCCGAAATCAGCATGCCGGCAACAAAAGCGCCCAATGCCAGCGATAGACCGGATAGCTCTGTCAGCCAGGCAATACCCAGAGTCACCAGCAGCACATTGATCATAAACAGCTCGCCCGAACGCTGGCGGGCAACCAGATGAAACCACGGTCGCATCAAACGCTGGCCAAAAAAGAACAGCAATGCCATCACGACCACGACCTTGACCCCGGCTAGCGCCAAATCCATCCACAAAGAAGACAAATCTCCGGCAAAAGCCGGCAGCAGGATCAATAGCGGGACGACCGCAATATCTTGAAATAGCAAAACCCCCATCGCCAGCTGGCCATGGGGCTGCCCCAGCTCCAAGCGTTCGGTCAGCAGTTTGCTGACGATAGCCGTCGATGACATCGCCAGTGCCCCGCCAATGGCAAAGCCAGCCAGCGGATTACCACTAAAAGCCCACACCCCGCCCATGATCAGCAACAAGGTCACCACCACCTGCGCCAAGCCGATACCAAACACCAAGCGGCGCATGGCATTAAGCTTGGGCAGTGAAAATTCCAGACCAATGGAAAACATCATGAATACGATGCCTATCTCACCCAAAAACTGGGTTTCCTCACCATCCGGCACCAGTGCCAATACACTGGGTCCGGCGATAAAACCGACCACCAGATAGCCCAGCATGGGCGGAACCTTGACACTGCGGCACAAGGTAACGGCCAGCACGGCACACAAGAGGACCAGTACGATAGGAGCAAGAGAATGCATCAGGCAAAAATTTCCTAGTTCAGAAGTTGAAATCCGGTTTGGCAACATGCGGCCATTTACAGCGACAGGAGCAGGAAGGCCGATTATAAGCTGATATACTATGCGGCTATGGAACAAGCGCACACACCATCCCGCCTAGAACTGGCACGCGGCGTCCTCCGCATCGAGGCCGACGCCATACTCAAGCTGGCCGACCGCCTGAATGGCGAGTTTTTGGCCGCCATCGACATTCTACTGGCATGCAGTGGCCGGGTGGTCATTACTGGCATCGGAAAATCCGGCCATATCGCCCGCAAGATTGCAGCCACCATGGCCAGTACCGGCACGCCGGCATTTTTTGTCCATCCGGCCGAAGCGGCGCATGGCGACTTGGGCATGATTACCGACCGCGACGTACTGATCGCCCTCTCCAATTCGGGCGAAAGCGATGAAGTGATCGCGCTCTTACCGGCACTCAAGCGCAAGGGGGTCACCCTGATCGCCATGACCGGCCGCCCCGGTTCGACATTGGCACGCGAAGCCGACATCCATCTGGATGCCACCGTAGAGAAGGAAGCCTGTCCGCTGGGATTAGCGCCGACCGCCAGCACCACGGCGGCACTGGCACTAGGGGACGCGCTGGCAGTCACCCTCTTGGATGCCCGCAACTTCCGTCAGGAAGACTTTGCCCTCTCCCACCCCGGCGGCAGCTTGGGCCGGCGCCTGCTGGTCCACGTCACCGATATCATGCACGCCGGCGATGCCTTCCCGGCCGTCAAATCCGGCACGACACTGAAACACGCCTTGCTGGAAATGTCGCACAAGGGTTTGGGCATGACTGCCGTCCTGCATGCGGATGGCACGCTGGCCGGTATCTATACCGATGGCGACCTGAGAAGAACACTGGATCAAAGCGAAAACCTGTCGGGACTGATCATCGACGACGTCATGCACCGCACGCCGCGCACCATCGCGGCCACACGCTTGGCGGCCGAGGCCGTCAAACTGATGGAACAGTACAAGATCAACGGCCTGATCGTCACCGATGAAGATGGCCATGCCATAGGCGCACTCAATATGCACGACCTGATGCGCGCTGGCGTCGTCTGAAAGCACATATGCACACACCGCAAGAATACGCCCGCCGCGTCAAACTGCTGATCATGGATGTCGATGGCGTCATGACCGATGGACGCATCTATTACAACGCCCAGGGTGAAGAATCCAAGTCGTTTTACGTACAGGACGGATTGGGTCTCAAACTGCTACAAAGCACCGGCGTGCGTCTGGCCATTATTTCCGGCCGCGCCGACGCCTGCGTCGAACACCGCTCCCGCGCACTGGGTATCGATTTTTACTTCGGCGGCGTCAGCAACAAGCAGTTGGCGCTGGATGAACTCATGCAACAAAGCGGCCTGAGCCCGGACGACTGCGCCTTTATCGGCGATGACGTCATCGACCTGCCGGTACTGCGCCGCGTCGCATTTCCTGTGGCAGTGCCGGCAGCTCCGGCCCTGGTACAGCAGCACGCCCGTTACATTACCGGTGCCAGCGGTGGCCTGGGCGCGGTGCGCGAAGTATGCGAACTCATCATGCAGGCGCAAGGCACGTTTGACACGGCCATCGCGAAATATCTGGCATGAAGCGCTTTCCCCGCCTGTTTCCGCTATTGCTGGTACTGATGCTCTCAGTACTGACCATGCTGCTTGACCGCGTCACGCGCAGCAGCAGCGTGCAAAGCGTGATCGACCGTGACCAGCCCGAGTATACGGTAGAAGATTTTACCGCCACCCGTTTTGATGCGCAGGGGCTGCCTCAGGATCGTTTGCAAGCACGCAAGATGTGGCAATTTCCGGATGCCAAGGATATCGAATTCGAACACCCCTTCCTTACCAGCTATCAGTTGGGGCAGGTCAATTACACGGTCGAAGGGGAAGTTGGGCGCTACAACAACAGCACGGGCATGGTGTGGTTTGACCGCAAGGTGGTGATGATAGACAAGGCCGAGGCCGGCAAGCCCGATACCCAGATAGACACGCGTGCACTGACCGTAGACCTGAATACCTCGACCGCCAAGAGCCCTGCGGCCGTCACCGTCCATCAGGGCGGCTCGGTCGCCAACGCCATCGGTTTTACCTATGCACAGCAGCAGGGCCTGATTACCTTGCTGTCGAAAGTCAGGATCAGCTATGCACAACCTTAAATTTACGGCGCTCGTCTTGTGCGCCGGGCTATTTGCCCTGCAAAGCGCCCATGCAGAAAAAGCCGACAGCAGCAAACCGATAGAATTGTCGGCCGATAGAGGCACGCTGGACCAGAACAACGGCGTGACCGTATGGGATGGCAGCGTCGTCGTCAATCAGGGCACCTTGCAACTGAAGGCCGATCATGTAGTCGTCACCCGCAATACCAGCGGCCAGCAGACACTGCTAGCTACCGGAAAACCCGCCACTTTCCGCCAGAAAGTCGAAGGCAAGAACGAGTACATCGACGGCAAAGGCAACCGCATCGATTACGATAGCCTAAGTGGTGTCACTGTTCTCACCGGCAACGCTTTTGTCAAACGCGGCCAGGACTCGGTCGCCGGTAATGTCATTACCTACAACACGCAAACCGAGTTGTATCAGGTCAGCGGCAGCAACCCACAGACGACAGGGGCAGCCAAAGGGCGGGTCACCGTAATCCTGCAACCCAAGACCGAGGAAAAGAAATGACTGTCAGCCGGTTGAGCGTTGCACACATCAAAAAAAGCTTTAAAAAACGCACCGTGGTCAAGGATGTCTCGCTGGAAATCGCCAGCGGCGAGGTCATCGGCCTCTTGGGACCCAATGGCGCCGGCAAGACGACCAGCTTTTACATGATAGTCGGGCTGATTGCCGCCGAAGCCGGCGAGATCATACTGGACGACATCACCATCACCCATCTGCCCATCCATAAACGTGCGCGCATGGGCCTAGGGTATTTGCCGCAGGAGGCCTCCATTTTCCGCCGCATGACGGTCAGGGAAAACATCTGCGCCGTGCTGGAAATTTCCGGCGTCAAGGGCGAGCAGATGGAGACCGAACTGGGCTTGCTGATGGATGATCTCAATATCGCCCATCTGGCCGACACCAATGCTATGGCGCTGTCCGGTGGCGAGCGGCGACGGGTCGAGATCGCCCGGGTACTGGCATCGCGTCCGCGCTTCATTCTGCTGGACGAACCCTTCGCCGGTGTAGACCCTATCGCGGTGATCGACATCCAGAAAATTATCGCCTTTCTCAAAGAACGCGGCATCGGGGTGTTGATTACCGACCACAATGTGCGTGAAACGCTACGCATCTGCGACCGTGCCTACATCATCAACGATGGCAAGGTACTGGCATATGGCCTACCGGACGAACTGGTCAGCAACGAGCAGGTACGCAAGGTTTATCTGGGCGAACACTTCCACCTGTAAGGCGCCATGAAACAATCACTCCAGCTTAAAGTCAGCCAGCAGCTGACCCTGACACCTCAACTGCAGCAGTCGATCAAGCTGCTGCAAATGTCCACGCTGGAACTGGGAACGGAGCTGGAGCGCTATTTGCAGGACAATCCGCTGCTGGAACGCAGCGAGGGCAACGAAAGCAGCGAGCCGGAGAACCAACAGGAGAGCGTAGCCAGCGAGGCGCCCGAGCGTGAAGGCAGCGAGGCTTACGAAGAATGGGGCAGCAGCAAAGCCGGGCATGGCGGTGATGACAGCGAATTCGACCCCATCCTGAACACCCCGGAAAAACTGGGCATGCGCGCCCAACTGATGGCACAAATGGGCGAGCTGGTCTTGTCGGCGCGCGAGCGTGCCCTGCTCACCCTCTTGATCGAAGAAATCGACGACGAGGGATATCTGGCAACGCATGTCAATGAAATCAGCCTGAGCCTGCCGCCCGCGCTGGAGGTCGAACCCGAAGAGCTGGAATACCTCAGGCAACTATTACGCCAGATGGACCCCCCGGGCATAGGCAGCTATAACCTGAGCGAGTTTCTGGCCAGCCAGCTGGCGGCCTTGCCTAGTGATGTGCCAGCCAAAGCGTTGGCAGCCACCATCATCAAACAGCACCTCGCACTACTGGGCAATCGCGATTATGCCAAGCTGCGCAAGATTATGGACGCCAGCGAAGATGAAATCCGTACTGCACAATCGCTGATTGCCCGGCTACGCCCGCGGCCGGCCGGTGGTTTTGATGGAGATGACACCCGCTACCTGATGCCCGATGTGGTGGTGCGTAAAGTCCGTGGCCAGTGGACAGCCCACATCAATGCTCAAGCCCAGCCAAAATTGCGTGTCAACAGCATTTATGCCAATCTCCTGCAACAACAAAGAGATAGCAGCAACAATCTCTCAGGACAACTGCAAGAGGCGCGCTGGTTGGTAAAAAATATCCAGCAGCGATTTGACACCATACTAAAAGTATCGGAAGCTATTGTTCAAAGGCAGCAACAGTTCTTTGAACAAGGTGAAGTAGCGATGCGACCGCTGATATTGCGCGATATTGCTGATGAGCTTGGCCTGCACGAATCCACCATTTCCCGTGTCACCACACAAAAATACCTGCTGTGCAGCCGCGGTCTGTTCGAACTCAAATATTTCTTTGGCAGCGCACTGGAAACCGATAGTGGCGGCGAATGTTCGGCGACTGCAATCAAGGCTCATATGCGCCGTCTGATCGATGGTGAAAACGCTAAAAAGCCCTTATCCGACAATGTACTCGCCGAGCAGCTTGCCAATCTCGGCATTCAGGTCGCACGCCGCACTGTTGCCAAATACCGTGAAGCCATGCAAATTGCGCCAGCCAGCCTGCGCAAAGCACTCTAGACTTCCACTTGATAAGTATTCTCATGGACCCGGACTGTTCCAGGTCGATTAACCGAAGGAGTTAGGGTATGAACCTCAAGATCACTGGTCTCCACCTTGAAGTAACCCAACCACTGCGCGACTATGTCGAAGAAAAACTCGGTCGTGTTGTTCGCCATATAGACAATGTGATCGATACGGCCGTCACGCTCTCGGTCGACAAGCTGGATCAAAAAGCCGAAGTCAATGTACATCTGGCCGGCAAGGATATTCATGCAGAAGCCACCGCCGACAATATGTATGCGGCCATTGATGCACTGATCGACAAACTTGACCGCCAGCTGCTCAAGCACAAGGGCAAGGTATCGGAACATCGCGCGATACCACAACCAGCGGCAGAGTAATTACTTGATTACAAACGGGAACCTCGCGGTTCCCGTTTTGCTTTGCTTTCCGGGCTATTTCAATGGCCTACTCAGGCGTAGAATAAGCGCCGATTCCACTCTGTACGAGTTTTTATGTCCCTGATCGGCAAAATACTCTCCCGCGATCATATTCTGGTCGACCTTGACGTAGCCAGCAAAAAACGGGTGTTCGAGCAGGTTGGCCTGCTCGCAGAGAACACCGGTAATATTGCCCGCAGCGAAGTGTTCGATAGTCTGTTTGCGCGTGAAAAATTGGGCTCGACCGGCTTGGGCCAAGGTGTAGCCATTCCGCACGGGCGTGCCCGCGGCCTGAAAGAGGCCATGGGCGTGTTTATCCGCCTCAGGCAGGCCATCCCGTTTGATGCGCCGGATGGCAAGCCGGTACGGCTGCTATTTGTCCTTCTGGTGCCGGAACAGGCTACCGACCTGCATCTGCAAGTTCTCTCCGAACTGGCCCAGCTATTTTCCAGCCGCGTTCTGCGCGAACAGCTGGAACAAGCTGCCGATACTGAAGCGCTGTACCGCCTTTTGACAGAATGGAGTACTCATGCCTAGTGTCAGCGTCCGCAAGCTTTACCAGGACAACCAACAAAAACTCAACCTGACCTGGGTAGCTGGACGCTCCGGCTCTGACAATTTAATCGGCAACGATGACCAGCGCCCTACTCTGTCGCTGGTTGGACACCTGAACTTCATCCACCCCAACCGGGTGCAGGTACTGGGACTGGCCGAAGTCGACTACCTGAACCGGCTGGAAAAATCCGCCGCCAAAACGGCGCTGGATCAGCTGTTCTACAAAGAAATGTCGGTCGTGGTCGTCGCCAATGCACAAGTGGTGCCTGCACTGCTGCGCGACTACTGCCATACCCACAATGTTCCGCTGATGACCACCCCGCTGGAAAGCCCGTACCTGATGGATGTACTGCGCATCTATCTGGCACGCACACTGGCGGTGTCTACCGTATTGCACGGCGTTTTCCTCGATGTACTCGAGATCGGTGTACTGATCATGGGCGACTCGGCCATGGGCAAGAGCGAACTGGCTCTGGAACTGATCTCGCGTGGCCACGGACTGGTTGCCGATGATGCCGTCGAGTACTACCGCATAGGTCCCGATACACTGGAAGGCCGCTGCCCGGCGCTGCTGCGCGACTTTCTTGAAGTCCGAGGCTTGGGGATACTCAATATCCGCACCGTTTTCGGTGAAACTGCTGTCCGCCCCAAAAAAGTACTCAAGCTTATCATCCATCTGATCAAGGCCAATGATCAGGCGATGCAGGCACTGGACCGGCTCAATATCCAGTCCGAAACGCAGGATATTCTCGGCGTCAGCGTACGCAAAGTCATCCTGCCGGTAGCCGCCGGCCGCAACCTGGCGGTACTGGTGGAAGCCGCAGTACGCAACTACATCCTGCAATTGCGCGGCATCGACAGTACGCGCGAATTCGTGGAACGCCATACCAATTTCTTGCGGGATCAGGAACATGCAACTGATCTTGATTAGCGGCCTGTCCGGCTCGGGCAAGTCGGTCGCGCTGCGCAGTCTCGAGGATGCGGGATTTTTCTGCGTCGACAACCTGCCCGCCACCATGCTGTCGGACGCCATGGCCCTTTATCGCAACTATGGCTACCAGCAGATTGCCATCAGCGTAGACACGCGCAGCCACCCCACACTGGGCGCACTGCCGCTGCAAATGAAGGCACTGCGCGAGGCCGGCATCGATGTCCGCCTGTTTTTCCTTGAGGCCAAGCAGCCGGTTCTGGTCAAGCGCTTCTCCGAAACACGGCGTAGCCATCCGCTTGCCGGCATGGGTCTGTCGCTGGAAGAATGCATAGAGATGGAGATGGAGTTGCTGGCGGCAATTGCCGAGCTCGGCATCCGCATGGACACCTCCGAACTTTCGGCAAACACACTGAAAAGCTGGGTGCGCCAGCTGGTCGATAGCGATGGCAACCGCCTGACGCTATTGTTCCAGTCGTTCGGTTTCAAGCATGGCGTACCGCTGGATGCCGATTTTATCTTCGACGTGCGCTGCCTGCCCAATCCGCACTACATCGCCGAACTGCGCCCGCTCACCGGAAAAGACCAGCCCATCATCGACTACTTCGCCAGCGAGCCCAAAGTTGCCGAGATGATCGCCGATATCCGCAGCCTGCTTCTCAAGTGGCTCCCCGAGTTCAAGCTGGAAAACCGCAGTTATCTGACGGTCGCCATCGGCTGTACCGGAGGCCAGCACCGCTCGGTTTTTATCGCCGAAACACTGGCCCGTGCCTTTGAGCACGAGCAAGTGCTGCTGCGCCATCGCCAGCTGCAAAGAAACGGATGCGACTGATACGGGCGGGCGATGTCGTACTGATTACGCTGGCAAGCGTGCTGTGTCTGGTTTTGTTCTGGAAGCTGTGGGCTGGCGGGATGGCACGCACGCTCACCATACACAGCAATGGCCAGTTATGGCGCGAAGTCAGCCTGTTGCACAACCAGATACTGGATGTGCCCGGCGCCTTGGGCTTGACCCGTATTGAAATCAGCAATGGCCGCGCCCGTATCGCCAGTGATCCCGGCTCGCGCCAGTACTGCGTCAAGCAAGGCTGGCTGGACAAAGCGGGACAAAGCGCAATTTGCCTGCCCAACGCCATCAGTATTGCCCTGAGCGGCAACACGCCCGACTATGACAGCCTCAGTTTCTGAACGCCTGACGCTGGCCGTGACAGCAGACGACCAGCGCATTGCATGCTTGGCTGCCATTGCCATCGTACTGGCTATTATCGACGCCGGCCTGCCCTCGCCGCTCCCCGGCATCAAGCCCGGCCTCGCCAATATCGTCACCTTACTGGCGCTCTATCATTTGGGTTGGCGTGCCGCACTCTGGGTCAGCCTGCTGCGTATCGTCGGTGCCGGCCTGCTTCTGGGCAGCCTGTTGACACCCGGATTTTTCCTGTCGCTGGCAGGTGGCATTGCCAGCCTCGCGGCTCTGGCGCTCGCCTTTCAGCTGCCTCGCCGCTGGTTTGGTCCGGTCTCGAGCAGTATCATTGCGGCCTTCGGTCATATTGGCGGGCAACTGCTATTGGCCCGGCTATGGCTACTTCCCAGCGACGGCATCCTCTATTTTGTACCGCTCTTTGCGCTGGCTGCACTCGCGACCGGCATGGTCAACGGCGTGATTGCTGCGCGCCTGCTGGCAAGCACAAACTCACAGGACATCCCATGAAGCAAAGCATTGCCAATATTGCCATTCTGGTGCCCGATTACGATGAAGCGATAGCCTACTACCGCGACATACTGGGCTTTAGCCTGAGCGAAGACACTGATCTGGGCGCAGGCAAACGCTGGGTACGCGTTACGCCGCCTAAGGGCGAGACCAGCCTGTTGCTGGCGCGTGCCAGCAATGAAGAACAGCATGCAGCCATCGGCCAGCAGGCCGGCGGGCGGGTCTTTCTGTTCCTGCACAGCGATGACTTCTGGCGCGACTATCACGCCTATCAGGCACGCGGCGTCAACTTTGCCGAAGCGCCGCGTGAAGAAGCCTACGCCACCGTGGTGGTATTCACCGACCTCTACGGCAACCGCTGGGACTTGTTGCAGCCAGCTTGCCCCAAGCGCAGCGTTTAACTTGGAGGATGGCCAGCATGGATAGCGCGCAAAAAACCATCACCGTTGCCCTGACCGGCGCCTCCGGCCTGCCCTACGGCCTCGCCCTGATACGCGAACTGATTAAGGCGGGTTGCCGGGTATGGGTGCTCTGCTCGCAGGCTGCGCATATCGTCGCCAGACAGGAGATGGGACTCACCTTGCCCGCACGCGCCGCCGATCTGGAAAGCTGGCTTGCCACCGAGTATGGCGCGGCGCCCGGACAGCTCAGGGCTTTCGGGCGCGAAGAGTGGTTTGCACCGGTGGCATCGGGCTCGAACCCGGCCGATGCCATGGTGGTGTGCCCCTGCTCCATGGGCACACTGGCCGCCATCGCCATGGGCAGCAGCGACAACCTGATCGAGCGCGCGGCCGATGTCTCCATCAAGGAACAGAGAAAACTGGTGCTGGTGCCGCGCGAGACGCCGTTTTCCGCCATCCATCTGGAAAACATGCTCAAACTCGCGCGTCTTGGCGTCGTCATCCTGCCACCGTCTCCCGGCTTTTATACCCATCCACAAACAATCGACGATATGGTCGATTTTATCGTAGCGCGCATCCTCGACCAGATTGGTGTCGCACACCGCCTGATCCCGCGCTGGGGCGAGCCGGCATGAGCAGCGCGCTACTGTCCCTATCCGCCCAGCGCCAACTGGAACAGACCGCAGCAGGCTTGGGGCTGATGCGCCGCGCCGCCCGTGCGGCTGCAGCATGGATCATGGCCCGCTATCCGGTAAGCGCCGCGATCACGGTGCTGGCCGGCCCGGGCAATAATGGCGGCGACGCGCTGCATCTGGCATGCGAACTGGCCGAAGCCGGCTACCCTGTCTGCGTGGTCAGCCCCCGGCCACAGACTTCGGCCGAGGCGCAGCAGGCACGGGCACGCTGGGACAGCTTTGCCGCGCCAACGCTGGGCACCCTGCCGGACAAGCACGCCGAGCTTATCGTCGACGGACTGTTCGGCATCGGCCTTGTGCGGGCACCGGCAGCGCCGTGGAGTACGCTGATGGATACGGTCAATGCCGGCACAACGCCCGTGCTGGCACTGGATACCCCTAGCGGACTGGATGCCATGAGCGGCCATGCCTGCGGCAGCGCCATCCGTGCCCGCGACACACTGACCTTTCTATGCTTCAAGCCGGGCTTGCTGACGGGCGATGGCTGCGAGTTGGCCGGCCACATCCATCTGGCCACGCTGGACATCCCTCGCGATCTGTTGCCCCCCCCCGAGGGCCAGCTCAACCGCCCGCGCCTAGGCCCGCTCAAACGCCATGCCAACAGCCACAAG
>NZ_JBOFOO010000251.1:0-13134 GCF_051659485.1 Craterilacuibacter sp.
ATGAAACAACGCACCCTTATCCTTTGCGCCCTACTTAGCACTAATCTCGCTTTTGCCGATACCCCGGCTGAAACCCGCGTCAAAGACTTCAAGACCATCTTGCGCAGCTTCGAACCCATGGGCGTGGTGATACGCGGACGCGACCCTTACCGCAAGGATGCTTTCATCAAGCAGGCAGATGCGCTAAAACTGGCCGCCAACGCGCCCTTCGCCCACTTCCCTGCCGGCAGCAGCGCAAACAGCCGCGCCAAAGCCAATATCTGGAGCGAACCTGCCCGCTTCAACAGCGAAAAAAACCAATTTATCAGCCGGGTCAACGGTCTGAGTAGCGCAGCCCAAGCTGGCGACATCGCCGCCATCCGCCAGGCTTACGGCCAGATTGCACAAAGCTGCAAAAGCTGCCACGACGCCTTTCGCGCGCCGGAAAAATAAGCAAGCCGCCGGAATGCCTTGGCGTCACAACGCCGGGCGGGGCATTCCGTTTGCCGGATTGATGCCGGCCATTCCCCCCGCACCAGCACAATAGCCCCCCCGCTGTGCCCATGCTGCTGACACCAGCATCCGCTCCCATCCCGATAAAATCCCATCCTGTCGCTGCCACCTTGCCGTCACTATTCTTGCAGCCAGTCACACTTATTTGCATTTTCATTTTTGTGCTATACAAATACTTGACTAAAACTACTGGCTAATAGATAAAGACAGCATAAACGTGGAGATGAACAGCATGAAGATTGCCATTGTCGGATCGGGAATTGCCGGCCTGTCCTGTGCCTGGCTACTGGAGCGTGCCGGCCACACTGTCACGCTATTTGAAGCGGCCGCCTATGCCGGAGGCCACAGCAATACCGTCGATGTCACGCTTGACGGCATCACCCACCCGGTCGACACCGGCTTTCTGGTGCACAACACCCACACCTACCCCAATCTGATCGCGTTTTTTGCACAGTTAGGGGTTGAAACCTGCGCCAGCGAAATGACATTCTCGGTTGCACACGAAGCCGATGGCATCGAGTGGGCAGGCAGTAGTCTGGCCACCTTGTTTGCCCAGAAACGCAACCTATTGCGCCCCCGCTTCTGGGGCATGCTGCTGGACATCCTGCGCCTGCACCGCATGGCGCCGGCACTACAGGCTGAGGCCAGGCTGAACGATGCCACGCTGGGCGAAATACTGGACAAACACGATTTCGGCGACGCCATGCGCTGCTGGTATCTGCTGCCTATGGGCGCGGCCATCTGGTCGACTTCGACCCGCGGCATGCTGGACTTTTCCGCCGCCGCCTTCTTTGAATTCTGTGCCAACCATGGCCTGTTGCAGGTTAATGACCGCCCGCAGTGGCGCACGATGGTGGGCGGCTCACGCCAGTATGTACAAAAAATACGCGCCAGCCTCTGTGACTGCCGCCTGTCGTGCCCGGTCAGCAAGGTCAGCCGCGATACGGACGGCGTATGGATAGACAGTGCAGCCGGACGCGAACACTTCGATCAGGTGGTGCTTGCCTGCCACACCGATCAGGCTTTAGCCCTACTGCAGTCGCCCACCACGGCCGAGCACGCGCTATTGGCCGCCATCCGCTATCCGAAAAACCGCACCCTGCTGCACACCGACACCCGCTTCCTGCCCAAGCGCCGCGCGCTATGGTCGGCATGGAACTACCGCATGGGGCAGCATGGCCGTGAAACGGATGCGGTCACCGTCAGCTACCTGATCAACCAGTTGCAACCGCTGCCATTTAGCACGCCGGTGATCGTGACGCTCAACCCGCACCGGGAGCCTGAAGGCGTGATCGCCGAATTCGATTATGCCCACCCGCTGCTGGATAGCGCCGCCACACAGGCACAAACCCGGCTGGACAGCATCCAGGGACAGGGCGGCGTCTGGTTTGCCGGCGCCTGGACCGGTAACGGCTTTCACGAGGACGGCCTCAAGGCCGGTATGCGCGTCGCCGCCGCGCTTGGCGCAGTAATCCCGTGGCCACACTCGCTGACACCGATTGCACGCACCGCTGTCGCGACCGGGAACATGCAGGCCATCGCGGCATGAAGCACACCCAACTCTTTGCCGGCCATGTCTGGCACGGCAGGAAGACACCGGTGGCACACAGTTTCCGCTACCCGCACGCCTGGCTAGCGCTAGCGCTACCCGAGTGCGATGTCGAGCACTTGCCGCTGGCGCCCGGCATCGCCTGGCAGCGCAAACGCCACGGGCCGCGCGATGGCTCTGCCCTGTTCCCATGGTTGTGCGAACGGCTGGCCGAACACGACATCCATGGCGTAGCCCGTATCCGCCTGCACACCCTGCCCGCCGTTCTGGGCTATGTATTCAACCCGGTCAGTTTTTATCTGGCCGAAGACACAGAAGGCCGCTTACTGGCGGCGTGGGTCGAAGTCAATAACACCTTTGGCGGACACCACGACTACTGTTTGCGCGCAGACCCAAATCACAACAGTGGCGTACTCATCGGGCAGGCGACCAAGGCGCTGCAAGTCTCCCCGTTTTACCGCATCGAAGGGCAATACGGCTTTCGCTTTTTGCAAACCGGCGGGCAGCATTTTGCCGTACGCATCGAATACAGCCCCGATGGCGGTGCCCCCAGCTTCATTGCCTGGATGCGTGGCGAGGCGCGCCCTTCGTCTAGTGCCAACTGGTTGCGTATCGTCTTGGCCTGTAGTTCGCTGACCTTCGCCGTCTGGTTGCGCATTCACCTGCAGGCATTTCGCCTATGGCGCAAAGGCGTGCCCTTTATCGGTAAAAACGGGCAGCCCGCCCCTCCAAAACACCCCAGGAGTGAAGTATGAACACTGCCAGCCAGACCATGACGCGCCAGAGCGCCCGCCTGCCCATTGCCGCCCGGCCCTTACTGCTGGCATTGCAGGGCATCCGCCACGGCACGCTGACACTGATAGACCCGCAAGGGCACAGCCAGCACTACCAAGGCCAGAACGGCAAGCTGCAAGCCACTTTACAGGTACACGACTGGCAGGCGCTTGGCCGCATTAGCCGCAGCGGCGACATTGGACTGGCCGAAGCTTACCGTGACGGGCTGATCGACAGCCCGGACTGGGCGGCCCTGATACAGCTGGCTATCGCCAATGAGCATGCGCTGGCGCAGGCGATTCACGGCAGCTGGCTGGGTACACTGGCCTACTGGCTGCGTCATCTGTCCCGCGCCAACACCCGCTCCGGCAGCCGGCGCAACATTCATGCGCACTATGATCTGGGCAATGCTTTTTACCGGCTATGGCTGGACGGCAGCATGACTTACTCGTCGGCACTGTTCGAAGGCGATCTCTCGCGTTCGCTGGAAGAGGCGCAAACCGCCAAATATGAACGCATTCTGGCGAAGCTGAACCCGGCACCGGGCGCACGCATCCTTGAAATCGGCTGCGGCTGGGGCGGCTTTGCCGAATACGCGATCCGCAGCCGCGGCGTCCATATCACCGGCGTTACGCTGTCGACCGAGCAACTGGCGTATGCCAGAGCCCGGCTGGAGGCGGCAGGACTGGCGCCGATGGCCAGCCTGAGCCTGACCGACTACCGCGATGTCGGCGGCAGCTTCGACCATATCGTGTCTATCGAAATGCTGGAGGCGGTGGGCGAGCGCTGGTGGCCCGGTTATTTTTCCAGCCTGCGCGAACGCCTCAAGCCCGGCGGCAGCGCGCTGATTCAGGTCATCACCATCGCTGACGACTACTTTGCGCGCTACCGCAAAGGAACCGACTTTATCCAGCAGTACATATTCCCCGGCGGCATGCTGCCCAGCCCCGGCGCACTCGAAGCTGAAATCAAGCGCGCCGGCCTCAGCCTTGTCGACGACTATCGCTTCGGCACCGACTACGCCGAGACGCTGCGCCGCTGGCAGACGCTATTCGAGGCCAAACTGTCCGAAATACACAGCCAGGGTTTTGACGAAGCCTTTATCCGGCTATGGCGCTTTTACTACGCCTACTGCATTGCAGGATTCGACACGGAGCGCACAGATGTCTGCCAGCTTGAAATTTATCGCCCTTAGCGTACTGTGCCTTGCCGCCGCACTGGCGCAGGCACTGCCGCTTGCCGTCAATCAGGCGCTACCCGGCCTGGATGCGCGCGGCAGCGGCACCATGCGCTGGTTCGGCCTGCGCCTTTACCAAGCGACGCTATATACCCCGGATGGGCGTGAATTTGCCTGGCAAGCACCATTCGCGCTGGAAATACGCTACGACCGCGCCTTTACTACCGATGAACTGGCGACTTCCAGCCGCGACGAGATGGCCCGTCTGGGCACGCCTGCGGCAGAACTGCCGGCGTTACTCATGCAATTGCGGCGTATTTTCCCCAACGTAATCGCAGGCGATGTCATCGTCGGCGCGCAGGCCGCTGACGGCAGCACCCGCTTCTGGCACAACGGCCGCGAAACAGGACAGATCTCCGACCCCCGCTTCGGGCGCCGCTTTTTCGGCATCTGGCTGAGTCCGGACACGCGCGAACCGGCACTACGCCGCGTCCTTCTGGAAAAGGCAGGCTAATGCTGACCACACGCGCCTTACTACTGGCCGGGCTACCGGGACTGCCGCTGGCAATGGCAGCACTGCCGGTATATGTATTCACCCCCATGCTGTATGCCGGCGAATACGGCATGCCGCTGGCGCTGGTTGGCGCCTTGCTGTTTGGCGCCCGCCTGCTAGATACCGCACAGGATCCACTGCTGGGTATTTTGCAGGACCGCTTGCCGGCAAAGACCCTCCCCATCGTGACCCTGCTGATGCTTGCGCTGGGGCTGGCCGGGTTTTTCTGGCTGCTGCTGCCCTTTTCCGGTTTTTCTCTTGCCTGGCAGATGGCCGCTTCCTTGCTTCTGGTCTACACCGCCCACGGCTGGATCAGCATCGCGCTTTATCGCTACAGTGCCGCCCTGAGCCGCCAGCCAAAAGAGCGCGAGCGCATCGTCGCCTGGCGCGAGGGCCTGTCCGTGGCCGGCGTCTTGCTGGCCGCCGCGCTGCCGGCGATGCTGAGTGCACGTTACGGCATCAAGACCGGCCTCGCCGGTTTCGCTGCCCTACTGGTGGTTGCCAGCTTGCTGGCGCTATGGGCATTCAACCACGCGCCAAGTGCGCCGCCCACGACCCCGGAACAGCAAGACTGGCGCATCGTGCTTGGCGATCAACGCTTTCTCGCCCTGCTGCTGGTCTTGCTGCTCAATGCAATGGCGATGGCCCTGCCGGCCACACTATTCAACTTTTATGTCGCCGATGTGCTGCGCGCGCCCGATCTGGCAGGCGCTTTTTTGCTGAGCTACTTTCTGTGTGCGGCGGCCAGCCTGCCCTTATGGCTGATGCTCGCAACGCGGCTGGGCAAGGTGCGGGCGTGGTATGTCGGCATGGCACTGGCACTGGCCGGTTTCGCACTGGTGCCATGGCTGACCGAGGACAACCGCGCCGCCTTCTGGCTGGTCTGCATCGCCACCGGCACTGCGCTGGGCGCAGATCTGGCCTACTCGACGGCAATGGTCGCCGACATCATAGGCGACAGGGTAAAGAGCGCCGGCGGCGCCTATTTTGGTGCGGTCAGTCTGGTCGGCAAACTGGCGCTGGCGCTGGCTGCCGGTACGGCCCTGCCGCTGGCGGCGCTGGCCGGTTACGCCCCGGGTAATAGTGCGAACACCGGTGCACTGATCCTGCTTTACGCCGGCCTGCCTTGCGCAGTCAAATTGATGGCCTGGTTCTGGCTTGCCCGTTTACGCCCACAATTGGAGGCAAACTCATGATGCGTTCATTCTGTCTCGCACTTTGCGTACTGCTGCTCAGCGCCTGCAGCAGCCCTAAACTGGCCGACTACCAGAACAGCAGCCCGCCGCTCAAACTGGAACAGTTTTTCGATGGGCCACTGCGCGGCTGGGGCATGGTCGAGGATAGAAACGGCAAGGTGTTGCGGCGCTTTGTTGTCGATATCGATGCCAGCTGGCAGGGCGCCCGCGGTCAGCTCGACGAGCGCTTCGTATTCGACGACGGTGAGCGCCAGCGTCGCGTCTGGTCACTCGAACGCCTAGCAAACGGGCGCTACCTTGGCCGCGCCGGCGATGTGGTGGGTGATGCCAGCGGCGCGGGAGCGGGTGCCGCATTTAATTTTGCCTACACGCTGCGCGTCAAGGTAGATGGACGCGAATGGGATCTGGCGATCGACGACTGGATGTTTCTGGTCGACGACAAGCAGTTGCTTAACCGCTCGGTGATGAAAAAATTCGGCATTGAAGTCGGTACCATCACCCTGATGCTGCAAAAGGTCAGACCACAATGAGCCTCAATCCGCGCATTACCCACTGGCAGGACAAGCGTGTCTGGCTGATCGGCGCCGGCCACGGCATAGGTGCAGCGCTCGCCCGGCGCCTGCAAAGCGCAGGCGCCGCCCTCGCCTTGTCGGGGCGCAACCCTCAGGCGCTGGAGGCTATCGCCAGCGCCCGGTGCGTCGTATTGCCGTTTGATGCCACCGATGCGGCGGCATGGCAGCATGCCTGCGACACGCTAAGCACCCGATGGGGCAACATTGATCTGATCATCCTGCTGGCCGGCGACTATCAGGCCTTGCGCGCCTGGGAGCTGACGCCGGATGTCGCCCGCCGCCTGACCGACATCAATCTGATGGCGCCCTTTTACGCCGTGGCGGCCTGCGTGCCGCAGCTGATGCGCCAGAAAAGTGGCGGTATCGCGCTGGTCGCCAGCGTCGCCGGCGCCGGCGGCATGCCCAATGCGCTGGTTTATGGCGCGACCAAGGCTGCGGTCAATCATCTGGCGCAAACGCTGTATCTGGACCTGGCGCCCCACGGTATCGGGGTGTGGGTGATCAATCCGGGCTTTGTCAAAACCCGGCTGACGGCAGGCAACGACTTTGCCATGCCGGCACTGATCAGTCCGGAGCAGGCGGCAGATGAAATCATCGCCGGCTTTGCCCGCGGCGATTTCGACATTCATTTCCCCAAACGCTTTACCCGCTGGATCAAACTTGCCGCGCTGCTGCCCTATCGCTGCTGGTTTTATCTGATGCACAAGGTCACCGGACTATGAACGCCATGCTTGCCCGCCACCTTGACTGGTTTGCCAGCCTGAGCCCCGCTTCGCTAACCGATATCGACCGCGTCTACGCGGCGGATGCCCGCTTTAGCGACCCGTTCCAAAAGATCGAAGGACGCGAGGCGATAGGCGCAGTGTATGGCCGTATGTTCGAAAAACTGCAGGCGCCGCGCTTCACGATTATCGACACGGTGTGCGAGGACAAGCGCGCTTTCGTGACCTGGGATTTCAGCTTTTCGCTCATGGGCCGCGCGCGTTCCATCCACGGCGGTAGCCTGCTGCTGCTTGACGAGGCCGGCTTGATTACCGAACACCGCGACTACTGGGACGCGGCCGGCGGCGTCTACGAAGCCCTGCCGCTACTGGGCACGCTCTTGCGCTGGCTCAAGCGGCGCATGGCATAATCCGCCGCCCACGCATCAAGGACCCGACTATGAGCATGCCAGGCTTACCCATCGCTGCCGTCGAGCGCGAAACCGGTATCGCCCGCCAGTTATTGAGAATGTGGGAGCGCCGCTACGGCTACCCGATGCCCGAGCGCGACGCGCAGGGCGACCGGCTTTATTCGCCCGAACAGGTCGAGCATCTGTGCCGCATCCGCCGGCTGATGGATATGGGGCTGCGCCCGGGGCGGCTGATGGCGCTAAGCCCGGCGCAACTGGATGAAATGGCGGCCCTGCACCTGCCGGCACGCACGGCAACGCCCTGGTGCGACAAGCTGCCCGAGCTATTGCGTCATCAGGACGGGCAGGCCTTGCGCCGGCAATTGCAGCAGCAACTGAAAGAACTCGGTCTGGCACGCTTCGTGACCGCATTCCTGCCGGCGGCCAATGCGCAGGTTGGCGATGCCTGGTCGCGTGGTGAAATCCGTATTTTCCACGAACATCTATACACCGAAGAAGTCATCCGGCTGCTGCGTGCGGCCCTGTCATCCTTGCCATTGGCTCATGGCCGGCCCCGGGTCATGCTGACCACCACGCCTGCCGAACCGCATACGCTGGGCCTGTTGATGGCCGAGGCGCTACTGCGCCTTGCCGGCTGTGAATGTCTGGCATTCGGGCCGTGCATGCCGTTTAACGAAATGGTCGAAGCGATGGCACAACACCGCATCGACGTGCTGGCACTATCATTTTCTGCCGCCTATAGCGGCCCGCTGGACAACGAAATAAGCCAGCTCATGGCCAGTCTTGCGCCGGAATGCCAGCTCTGGGCGGGCGGTGCCGGAACCCGCCGCCTGAAACAACAGGCGCACGGGCTGCATATTATCCGGCAGCTCGAACAACTGCCCGAGCAAGTCGAGCACTGGCGCAGCACACACGCGCCCAAGACACCCGCCTCGTGAATACGCATGCGGTCTACAGACGGCGACAAGACCGCTGCAAAACGGGCTCAGAAACGGGTCAGCACAAAGTACACGGCGCCGGCGGCAACGATCAAAGTCACCAGCGCAATGACTGCAGGAGCGAAATACAAATTGGGGGCTTCGCCCTCTATGCTCTTGTAGCCGGTCAGCATGGCCTTGACCAGATTCTGCTTTTTCACGAGCCGATACAGGACGATGGCCGCCAAATGTACGCCAGCCAGCGCCAGCAGCAGATTGAAATTCAGCCGGTGCCAGCTATTCATCTGCTCGGCCAGCTCGCTACTGATGGCACTAGCCAGCGGGCCATCGTACAGATAGGCATTCACATCGGCCGAAAACAAGCCGGTCGTCACCTGCGCGGTCAGCGCGGTCAGCATCAGCGCCACCATCCAGCCGCCCATCGGATTATGGCCGGGCTGTTCGCTTTCGCTCAGCTCGCCCTTGAGGTAACGGCGTAGCGCCTGCGGCCCTTTGAGAAAATTGCCAAAACGCGCAGTTTCACTCCCCAATACCCCCCAGATCAGGCGAAACAGCAGCAGGGCTGCCAGCGCCACGCCGCCACGCAAATGCCACTCCATCCAGTCGCCCCCTTGCTTGCCGCTAAACCACATGCCAGCGAATAACAGCACCAATGCCCAGTGAAACAGGCGGGTCGGCAAATCCCATACTTTGACCAATTGCTTCATATAAAACCCCTTGCTATCTAATGCCAATATTCTACGCCAGTCCGGCTTCGGCCAAACAGCCGCTTTTCGGGTAAAATTGTTAATCTTTTAGACACGGCACGGTTTTGCCCAGGCAAAAACGCAGTGCCGCATACGCTGCCCGACACCGGCAGCGCCACCCCAGAATTGGAGAATCCACAGATGCACCCGTCCACCCTGATTCAGGACATGCAGGCCCGGGGCCTGATCGCACAGCTTACCGACGCCACCGCCCTTGACGACATGCTGGGCAAAGAGCAGGTAACCCTGTATTGCGGTTTCGACCCGACCGCCGATAGCCTGCATCTGGGACATCTGGTGCCGGTACTGGTGCTCAAGCGCTTCCAGATGGCCGGGCACAAGCCTATCGCTCTGGTCGGCGGCGCCACCGGCATGATCGGCGACCCCAGCTTCAAGGCCAACGAGCGCAAGCTCAACACGCCCGATATCGTCGCCGACTGGGTAGGCAAGATCAGGAAGCAAGTCGAACCTTTCCTCTGCTTCGAGGGCGAATCCGCCGCCATCATGGCCAATAACCACGACTGGTTTGGCCGCATGAATGTGCTGGATTTCCTGCGCGATATCGGCAAGCACTTCTCGGTCAATGCCATGATCAAGAAGGAATCGGTGCAGCAGCGCATCAACCGCGATGATGTCGGTATCTCGTTTACCGAATTCACCTACAGCCTGCTGCAGGGCTACGACTTTGTCGAACTCAACCGCCAGCACGGCTGCCGCTTGCAGATCGGCGGCTCCGACCAGTGGGGCAATATTACCGCCGGTATCGATCTGACCCGCCGCATGAACCAGCAGCAGGTGTTCGGCCTGACCCTGCCGCTGGTGACCAAGAGCGACGGCACCAAATTCGGCAAGACCGAGGGCGGCGCGATCTGGCTGGACCCGAAAAAAACATCGCCGTACGCCTTTTACCAGTTCTGGCTGAACACGGCGGACGCTGATGTGTACAAGTTCCTGCGCTTCTTCACCTTTATGTCTATCGATGAAATTGCCGCTATCGAAGCGGCCGATCAGGCATCCGGCAGCAAGCCCGAGGCGCAGCGCATCCTGGCCGAGCAAGCCACCGCGCTGGTACACGGCAAAGCCGCCGTCACCGCCGCCCAGCGCATCAGCCAGTGCCTGTTCAGCGAAGACCTCGCCAGCCTGACCGAAGAAGATTTCGCCCAGCTCGCGCAGGACGGCATGCCCTCCGTCACCATAGACCGCAGCCAGAATAGCCTGATCGAAGCGCTGTTTGCCGGCAGTCTGGCCAAGAGCAAAAGCGAAGCACGCACCTTTATCCAGAGCGGCGCGGTCAGCATCAACGGCGTTAAGGGTGCGACCATCGAACACCAGTTCAGCGATGCAGAACGTCTGTTCGGCCAGTACACCCTGCTCAAGCGCGGCAAGAAAAACTACTGCCTGCTGCGCTGGCACTAAGCGCTCCCGCACTTTAAAAAAGCCCGTGCCAATTGCACGGGCTTTTTTCATGGCGAAAGCACCCTCCCGCACTCAATAGCCGGTCTTGGCATAACATAGATAAAAAGACTGGATTCAAGCAACAAACATATGACTATTGATACAAATCAGTGCTTAGGTATTGCTTATTCAATATATTAAACCGCTTGTCACTATCGGCTCTGCCTGCTTGCGGTATCGTTTGCGCTAGCGTTCAGGCTGGTGGGCGCTAGCAATCAATAGCAAATAGCAATTGAAGTTATTTCTACATTCAATTTGTACTATCCAAAGACAGCGCTTAAGATCCGTCTGTCTTCACTGCCACACACAAAGGAAAAACCAATATGTCCATTATCAACACCACCATCAAGCCTTTCACCGCCCAAGCCTATCACGAAGGCAAATTCGTCTCTGTGTCTGACGCCGACCTGAAGGGCAAGTGGTCTGTTGTGTTCTTCTACCCTGCCGACTTCACCTTTGTGTGCCCGACCGAGCTGGGCGATCTGGCTGATGTGTATCCGCAGTTCAAAGAGCTGGGCGTTGAGTGCTACTCGGTCTCCACCGACACCCACTTCACCCACAAGGCTTGGCACGACGCATCCGACACCATCAAGAAGATCAACTATCCGATGATCGGCGACCCGACCGGCACCATCACCCGCAACTTTGACGTGATGATCGAAGAAGAAGGTCTGGCACTGCGCGGCACCTTCGTGATCAACCCGGAAGGCGAAATCAAGGTTGCCGAGATTCACGATCTGGGTATCGGCCGCGATGCCAAAGAGTTGCTGCGTAAAGTACAAGCCGCTCAATATGTAGCCGCTCACCCGGGCGAAGTTTGCCCGGCCAAGTGGACCCCAGGTGAAGCAACACTGTCGCCATCGCTGGATCTGGTTGGCAAGATCTAAGCTTTAGCCCCCTATAGCGAACCGCCCCGACCGGGGCGGTTTGGATTTCAGCGGAAAGTCATCCCGCGCCTTTCCAGTGAGATCGACTCTCAAGGAGAAACACCATGCTTGAAACCAATATCCAGACCCAGCTCAAAGCCTATCTCGAAAAACTGCAACGCCCGATCGAACTGGTCGCCTCGCTGGACGACAGCGCCAAGGGCCAGGAAATGTACACCCTGCTGCAGGACATCGCCGCGCTGTCGGACAAGGTCAGCCTGCGTGATAACGGCGAGGCCGCCCTGCGCCCGTCATTCACGGTAGCGGCTCAGGGCGAGAGCGCCCGCATCAGCTTTGCCGGCATTCCGATGGGTCACGAGTTCACTTCGCTGGTGCTGGCACTGCTGCAAAGCGGCGGCCATCCACCCAAGGTCGACGCCGAAGTGATCGCCCAGATCCGCGCCCTGCCCGCCGGCGCACACTTCGAAACTTTTGTGTCGCTGTCCTGCCACAACTGCCCGGACGTGGTGCAGGCCTTCAATCTGATGGCCGTACTCAACCCCGGCATCAGCCACACCATGATAGACGGCGCACTGTTTCAGGATGAAGTGAGCAGCCGCAAGATCATGGCGGTACCGACCGTATTCATGAATGGTGCCGAATTCGGTGCCGGGCGCATGACACTGGAAGAGATTATCGCCAAGCTCGACACCGGCGCCGCTATTCGTGAAGCCGCCAAAATCAACGACAAGGACGTATTCGACGTACTGGTCATCGGTGGCGGCCCGGCCAGCGCTTCGGCCGCCATTTACGCGGCACGCAAGGGCATACGTACCGGTATCGTCGCCGAGCGTTTCGGCGGCCAGGTGCTGGATACCATGGCAATCGAGAACTTCATCTCGGTGAAGGAAACCGATGGCCCGAAACTGGCGATGGCGCTGGAACAGCACGCCAAGGAATACGAAATCGACATCATGAACCTGCAAAAGGCCAATGCCTTGCTGCCGGGCGAGCTGATCGAGATCAAACTGGAAAATGGTGCGTCCCTCAAGAGCAAGACGGTGATTCTGGCCACCGGTGCGCGCTGGCGCGAAATGAATGTGCCGGGCGAGAAGGAATACCGCAGCAAGGGTGTGGCCTACTGCCCGCACTGCGACGGCCCGCTATTCAAGGGCAAGCGCGTGGCGGTCATCGGCGGCGGCAACTCCGGTGTCGAAGCGGCCATCGATCTGGCCGGCATCGTCGCTCATGTGACCCTGCTCGAGTTTGATGGTGTATTGCGCGCCGATGCCGTATTGCAGAAAAAATTGTTCAGCCTGCCCAACGTCACCGTAATCACCAAGGCATTGACCACCGAAGTGACGGGTGACGGCCAGAAGGTCAACGGCCTGTCCTACAAGGACAGAGACAGCGACGAGATCAAGCACGTCGCACTGGAAGGCATCTTCGTACAGATCGGCCTGCTGCCCAATACCGACTGGCTCAAGGGCACGGTCGCCTTGTCGGGGCGCGGCGAGATCGAGATCGATGCCCGCGGCCAGACCTCGGTACCGGGCGTATTTGCTGCCGGCGATTGCACCACAGTGCCGTACAAGCAGATCATCATCGCCATGGGTGCCGGTGCCACCGCTTCGCTGGGTGCTTTCGACCACCTGATCCGTAACTCGACACCCGCCTGATCAGG
>NZ_JBOFOO010000252.1:0-6843 GCF_051659485.1 Craterilacuibacter sp.
GTTGCGGTTCTTGCGGCGATCGTGCTCTTGCAGGAAACGCTTACGGATACGGATGGATTGCGGTGTGATTTCAACCAGTTCGTCGTCGTCGATAAACTCGACAGCAGACTCTAGCGTCATCTTGATCGGGGTGATCAGGCGTACGGCTTCGTCGGTACCGGAAGAGCGTACGTTGGTCAGCTGCTTACCCTTGATCGGGTTAACCACCAGATCGTTATCACGGCTGTGAATACCGATGATCATGCCTTCGTACAGCTTGTCGCCTGGCGACAGGAACATGCGGCCGCGATCTTCCAGCTTCCACAGCGCGTAGGCAACGGCTACACCGTTGTCTTGCGAGATCAGCACACCGTTGTGACGGCCTGGCATATCGGCTTTGGCCGGTGCGTAGTCGTCAAACACGTGACTCATCAGGCCGGTGCCGCGGGTCATGGTCATGAAGTCGCCCTGGAAGCCGATCAGGCCACGTGCAGGGATATGGTATTCGAGGCGGGTACGACCCTGACCATCGGATTCCATATTGGTCAGTTCGCCACGGCGACGACCCAGTTCTTCCATCACAGCGCCCTGAGTCACATCTTCCACATCCACGGTCAGGTTTTCGTATGGCTCGCATTTCACGCCATCGATATCCTTGTACACCACGCGCGGCTTGGCAACAGCCATTTCAAAGCCTTCGCGACGCATGTTTTCCAGCAGAATGGTCAGGTGCAGTTCGCCACGACCGGACACGCGGAACAGGTCCGCATCTTCGGTTTCTTCTACGCGCAGCGCAACGTTAACCAACAGCTCTTTGGTCAGACGGTCGCGGATCTGGCGCGAAGTCACAAACTTGCCTTCGGTACCGGCCAGTGGCGAGGTGTTGACCATAAAGTCCATGGTCAGCGTAGGCTCGTCCACACCCAGAATCGGCAGGCCGACTGGCGCATCACGATCGCAGATGGTGACACCGATACCGATATCATCCAGACCGGAGATGGTGATGATGTCGCCGGCTTCGGCTTCTTCAACCGGTACGCGGTCCAGACCCTTAAAGCCCAGCACCTGGTTGATACGGCCTTGTGCAACCTGCTCGTCGTGGTTCATCACTACAACGACCTGACCCGGCTTGATACGGCCGTTCAGTACGCGACCCAGACCCAGACGACCGGTGTAGGTCGAATAGTCGAGTGCGGAGATTTGCAGCTGCAACGGTGCTTCCGGATCACCGGAAGGCGTTGGAACATGCTGGAGTACGGTTTCGAACAGCGGACGCATATTGTCCGACTCTTCTTCCAGTTCCAGCTTGGCAAAGCCGTTCAGGCCAGACGCGTAGATGATAGGGAAGTCGAGCTGCTCGTCGGAAGCGCCCAGCTTGTCGAACAGGTCGAAAGTCTGGTCAACCACCCAATCCGGACGTGCGCCCGGACGGTCGATCTTGTTGATCACCACGATAGGCTTGAGGCCCAGTGCCAGTGCTTTTTTGGTCACGAAGCGGGTCTGCGGCATCGGGCCTTCAACGGCATCGACCAGCAGTACAACACCGTCTACCATGCCCAGTACGCGCTCTACTTCACCACCGAAGTCGGCGTGTCCCGGGGTATCCACGATATTGATGTGCACGCCTTCGTATTCGACCGCGGTATTCTTCGAAAGAATGGTAATGCCGCGTTCTTTTTCGAGGTCGTTGCTGTCCATCACGCGCTCAACAACCTGTTGGTTGTCGCGGAAGGTGCCGGACTGGCGAAGTAATTGGTCAACCAGAGTAGTCTTACCATGGTCAACGTGAGCGATAATAGCGATGTTGCGAATCTGTCGGGTCATTTGTCTCTGCTTACTACAGGGGGACGAAAATTTAAGCTGGCGATGGTATCACGCATCGCTCATTTTCCCAAATTTTGTATTGCTGTCAGGCAGATACCGTATCCGACAATTGGTCCGAATACATGCTTCAGACCCCAATAACACAGGACACACACCATGTACGACTGGAATGCACTCTGGCATCAGCACGCGGGCTACCGCAGCGGTTTTGACCTCAAAACCCAGCAAAAACCGCATGCAGCGGATGTCAACGCGCTGGCGGACGAGCTTTCTGCCCGACTGCTCAAGCCCGCTCAAAACGAGCACGATGTCGCGGTTTATGAAACCGAGGGCAAGTTCATACTCGCCGGCTACAGCGACGGCCTGCAGTTGCTGGAGCTCAAAAAACACGAGTTGTTCGACATCACGCTGCACTTCATCACCGAAGGCGATGACAGCGAATGCGCACTGCCCTGCATCGAAGTGAGCGTAGACAATCTGGCCACCGGTGAAAACAGCCACTGGCGCACCCCGGTCAGCAAGAACAAGGCCGGCGACATCCTGGTGGGGCGCGAAAAACTGGGTAGCGGCATCGCCCCCATGATGCCGTTTGACGAGCTGTCTTTCACCGATAATGGCCGCTTCCGTGAAGACCTGCATGCCACCTGGCAACATGAACTGCCACTGCTAGCACCGGAAATAGAAGCCTGGTTCGATCCTGCCCGCGTTGTCCACGCCGCCACCGAGGCAGCTGCCACGGGCGCCAGCGATACCGGCACCCATGCCGAGATGGATGCGCGCAGCCACGAAATGCTGGAGCGCTACGCAGAAATCATCCGCCGCGAACAACTCTTGCTGTCGCGCCGTTTTGCCGACAACGAGCTACAACTGATCGCCGCGGTATTGCAGGGCATACACTTTGAAGGCGCCGCCGCCTGTCGCGGGCTGTGGCTGGCGGTAGAGGCCCGCATCCTGGATGAAGATCTGGACCACGAACATAAGGTGGATGCCGAAGCCCTGCTGGCCAAGCTCAAAACGCTGTCCTACACCCAGGAAGTCGCACTGATCGAGGCACTGGCACCGGCACGCTAAACCATGCGTCACGCCGTCACGCCGGCGTGACAAAAAAAATGGGCGACGTTGCCGTCGCCCGAATCCCATCCATACCAAATCAGAAAGCCTCATGCCTTCTGACTGTTAATATAGCCGATAAAAATTACATTTGCATTACTTGCGATAGATCCAGCACCACTTTTCCCAGATTACTGTTGTCTTCCATATACAGATGCGCATCCGCCACCGCCGATAGCGGATAAATACTATCCAGCGTCACCCGTGCCTTGCCCGCTGCAATCGCCGGCAGCACCACCTGCTCCAGCGCCCGCGCCAGGCGTTCACGCACGGCTAAAGGCTGGCTACGCAGGGTCGAACCCATAATGCGCAAGCGTTTCACCAGCAGCAAGCCCAGATTCAGCTCGGCGCTGCGCCCCCCCATGATCCCGATCACCACCAGACGCCCATCGGGCTTCAGGCAGGCCAGGTTTTCGCGAAAATAACTGCCGCCAACCGGGTCCAGAATGACATCCACCCCACCCTTAGCCTTGATCTGGGCAGAGAAAACCGGCTCGCGTCGCGCATTAAAGGCCTGAACTGCACCCAGCTCACGGCAAAAATCCAGCTTTTCATCGGCACTGGCACTGGCCACCGCCTCGGCGCCCAGCAAGCACGCCAACTGAATGGCCGCCGCACCGACGCCGCTGGCGCCGGCATGCACCAGAAAACGCTCGCCCGCTTGCAAATCCGCCACGTCCACCAGATTCAGCCATGCCGTCATCCACACTTCGGGCAAGCTGGCGGCCTCGGCCCAGCTCATACTATCGGGCTTGGGAATGGCCAGCGCCTCATCCAGCAAGGCGTAGTCGGCATAAGCGCCGCCTTGCAACAAGCCGAACACCGCATCACCCGCCTTGAAACGTGACGGCCCGCCCACAGCCTCGACCACACCGGCTATTTCCAGCCCAAGTATCGGCGAGGCACCCTCCGGCGCTGGATAATGCCCCTCGCGCTGCACAATATCAGCGCGATTAAGGCCCGCAGCCATCACCCGCACCAAGAGTTGCCCTGCGCTAGCAACCGGCTTTTCGACCATGGAAATAGACAGCGTCCCGACCCCACCCGGTCCACTTTGTACGACTGCACGCATCAACATACGCATCCCTCTGACCACCAATTGATCCCAATTGGTTACAATAGCACGCCATGACAGAATCCTGCTTCCACTGCGCCCTGCCCATCCCGGACGGCTGCGACTACCCGATATACTATCGCCAACAAGCCAAACCCGCCTGCTGCGCGGGTTGTCAGGCGGTTGCACAAACGATTATCGATGCCGGCCTGGACGATTATTACCAGCACCGCAGCACCGAAGCCGGTCAGGCCGAAGCCCTGCCCGATGAAATCCTGCAGCAAATCCGTCTCTATGACAGCGATGCACTGCAGCAAAGCTTCGTCCATATCGAGGACGAACATGTACGCGAGGCCTCGCTGATCCTAGAAGGCATCACCTGCGCCGCTTGCATCTGGCTGAACGAGCAGCACTTGCAACGCCAGGCCGGCGTGCTGTCGGTCGACATCAATTACACCAGCCACCGCGCCCGCGTACGCTGGGATAGCCGCCGGATCAAGCTGTCCACCCTGCTGGAGGCGATCTCGGCCATCGGCTACCGCGCCCATCCTTACGATGCGGCCCGCCAGGAAGCCTTGCAGCAAAAAGAGCGCAAACAATCGCTCAACCGCCTGTGGGTCGCAGGCCTGTCGATGATGCAGGTGATGATGTATGCGGTGCCGGTGTATCTGGCTCCGGATGGCGAAATCGAAACCCGTTTTTTATGGATGCTGCACTGGTCCAGCCTGATCCTGACCTTGCCGGTGATGGTGTACTCGGCCCTGCCGTTTTATCAGGCGACCTGGCGTGACCTCAAACGCCACCGTCCCGGCATGGATACCCCCGTCACCATCGGCATACTGGCCACCTTTTTTGCTAGTCTGTATGCGCTGCTCAACCATATCGAACACGGCATCTACTTCGATTCTGTGTCCATGTTCGTGTTCCTGCTATTGGGTGGGCGCTACCTCGAAGGCATTGCACGGCGTCGCGCCGGCGCAGCCGCCGAAAGTCTGGTCAAACTGATCCCGGCCTTCGCCCATAAAGTCAGCGGCTGGCCGGACAGCCGCGATACCCATGAAGCCGCAGCCGCGACGCTCTCGACCGGCGATGTGCTATTGATCCGCCCGGGCGAAACCGTGGCGGCCGACGCCATCGTGCTCGAAGGCGAAAGCCAGCTAAACGAGGCTTTGCTCACCGGCGAAAGCCAGCCGGTCAGCAAACACAGCGGCGATATGCTGATTGCCGGCAGCGTCAACACCAGCAGCCCGCTATATGCCCGCATCAGCGGCACCGGCCAAAATACGCGTCTGGCCAGCATCGTGCGCCTGCTGGATCAGGCACTGGCGGAAAAACCGCGTCTGGCCGAAATTGCCGACCGCTTCGCCAGCTGGTTTGTGCTCGTGCTATTGCTCGCCGCGATCGGAACTTTCGCCTACTGGTATCCGCATGACCCCGAGCATGCCTTATGGATCACCGTCGCCGTACTGGTCATTTCCTGCCCGTGTGCCCTATCGCTCGCCACACCGGCGGCACTGGCAGCAGCCACCGGCCATCTGGCGCTGGACGGTGTACTCACGACCCGCGGCCATGCACTGGAAACACTGGCGCACGCCAGCGATGTGGTCTTCGACAAGACCGGCACCCTGACTTATGGCGATATGCGCCTGCTAGAAACCCGCTTGCTGGGCGAATCCGATCAGGCCCGGGCATTGGCACTGGCGGCCGGTCTGGAAACCGGCTCCGAGCACCCCATCGCCCGCGCCATACTGAATGCCAGCCATACCGCGCCGGTCTTATACCGCCAATTAAGCAACCATGCCGGACAAGGCGTTGAAGGCATGCTGGATGGCGTACGCTACCGACTGGGCCGGCCGGACTTCGTCGCGCAACTATCGGCCAGTACGCTCCCAAGCGACGACTGGCAGACAGGCAACACCATCATTGCATTAGGCAGTGACGCCGGCCTGCTCGCCCTGTTTGCCATTGGTGACCGGGTGCGCGCCGATGCCGGCAACACGCTAGACACACTCAAGAATGCCGGTCTGACCCTGCACCTGCTATCCGGAGATGCCCACGCGGCTGCCCACACTTTGGCCCGCCAACTGGGTATCGGCCAAGTCAAGGCCGAGGCCACGCCGGAAGACAAGCTGGCCTATGTGCGGGCATTGCAAGCACAAGGCAAAAAGGTCGTGATGCTGGGGGATGGCATCAATGACGCACCGGTACTCCTGCAGGCCGACGTTTCCATCGCTATGGGGGGCGGCACCGATGTTGCGACAGCCAGCGGCGACATGGTCTTGATGGGCGACCGGCTGGCGCTGTTACCCGGCGCCTTTGCCCTGGCCAGAAAAACGCTGCGCATCATTCACCAGAATTTGTGGTGGGCGGCTATCTATAATCTGCTGGCGCTGCCGCTGGCAATGAGTGGCCATGTCACCCCCTGGATTGCCAGCCTGGGCATGGCGGCCAGCTCGCTGCTGGTGGTCTGCAATGCACTACGCCTTGCCAAAAGGAATTTTTAATGGAAAGCCTGTATTTGCTGATCCCCATGAGCCTGGTGCTGGCGTTTTTAATAGGCGCCATCTTCTGGTGGGCGACCCGCTCCGGACAGTTTGACGATCTGGAAGGGCCGGCACACCGCGTGATGATGGACGACGACAGCCCCCGTACCGATGCCGCAAAACCTACCCATAAAGATTGAATTACTAAAAATAATCATACCCTTGTGCTAAAAGGAAGATGGGGAGCCTTCGCAAGATTAAAGCGGCGATGGCTTGGTGTAGAATCCGCCGTTTTCGCTAACTCTTACGTACAGGCCACACCCCGTGAATACTCTTCAGGCAATCATTGGCATGCTGTTCCTGATCGGCGTTGCCTACGCGGCCTCTACCAAC
>NZ_JBOFOO010000253.1:0-1752 GCF_051659485.1 Craterilacuibacter sp.
CTCGACAAGCTGCGGCGTATGTATTTTGGCAGCCAGTCCGAGAAACTCGCTCGTCGTATCGCTCAGACAGAAGCGCAACTGAAGATACTTCAGCAGGAAAGTGACGCCATCACCGGCCGGGTCGATGATCCAGCGGTACCGCGGCCACTTCGCCAGACCCGCACTCGCAAACCCTTCCCGCAAGCACTTCCCCGCGATGAGCATCGCCTGTGTCCAACAGAGGCAGTCTGCCCGGAATGTGGTGGAGCGCTGGCATACCTTGGAGAAGAGACTGCTGAGCAGTTAGAGCTGATACGCAGTGCCTTCCGGGTCATCCGCACGGTTCGGGAGAAACACACCTGCGGGCAGTGCGATTTCATCACACAAGCACCAGCGCCATCACGCCCTATCGAGCGGGGGATCGCCGGGCCTGGCTTACTGGCTCGGGTACTCACATCCAAATATGCAGAGCACACCCCGCTGTATCGCCAGTCGGAAATCTATGCCCGTCAGGGCGTGGAGCTGAGCCGCTCTGTGCTCTCTGGCTGGGTAGATGCGTGTTGCCGATTACTGTCACCGCTTGAGGAAGCGCTGCGGCAATATGTGCTGACCGATGGCAAACTACACGCAGACGATACCCCGGTACCGGTACTGCTCCCTGGCAATAAAAAGACAAAAACAGGACGTCTGTGGACGTATGTACGCGATGATCGCAACGCAGGCTCCGCACTGCCGCCAGCCGTCTGGTTCGCCTACTCTCCTGATAGAAAGGGAGTCCATCCGCAAAGCCATCTTGCCGATTTCAGCGGCGTCCTACAGGCAGACGCATATGCCGGATTTAATGAGCTATATCGTGAAGACCGAGCTGCCGGCACGATAAAGGAGGCCGCTTGCTGGGCTCATGCCAGGCGAAAGATCCATGATGTGCATATCCGAACGCCATCGGACAACACACACGAAGCCCTCAAACGAATTGGTCAGCTTTACAGCCTTGAAGCAGAACTGCGCGGCATGTCAGCAGAACACCGGCTGGCAGAACGAGAACGGCGGGCAAAGCCCTTACTGGAAGAGCTGGAGATCTGGTTACGGGATAGGATGCAGTCGCTCTCGCGTCACTCCGAGTTGGCTAAGGCCTTCGCCTATGCCTTGAATCAGTGGTCAGCACTGACGTACTACACCGAAAACGGCTGGATAGAAGTGGACAACAACATAGCGGAGAATGCGCTACGGCTGGTGAGCTTGGGGCGAAAGAACTTCCTGTTTTTTGGCTCTGATCATGGTGGTGAACGGGGAGCTTTGTTGTACAGCTTGCTCGGCACCTGCCGGTTGAACGGGGTAGATCCGGAGCATTACCTGCGGCATGTACTGAATGTGATCGCAGACTGGCCGGTGAACCGGGTCAGTGAACTGCTGCCTTGGCGTGTTGCTCTACCTGCTGAATAACCTGTCGCCCCTGTCAATACGGCCTTCGCTGGACGCTTACGCTTCAATGGTCTGAGTTGACCATTAAGCACTTGTTCTGCAAGGGTAAATGAGTAGTGATCCAGCATGTTTACATGCTTGTAGCTCAGTGGTGACAATCTAGCCTCGTTCTCTTCCTTTACGTCCTCACCCTGTTGTCTCAAGTGATCCAGGGCGGCTTGCATATAAATCGTGTTCCACAACACCAGCGCGTTTGTCACCAGACCCAACGCGCCAAGTTGATCTTCCTGCCCTTCCCGGTACCGTTTCCGGATCTCGCCACGCTGTCCATGGCAGATGGCCCGAGCGACT
>NZ_JBOFOO010000254.1:0-7246 GCF_051659485.1 Craterilacuibacter sp.
TGATGTGGCGCAGGTCATGCCGGTACATCTCGGCTTTGAGCTCTTCGGTATTGGTCAGGTTGCCGTTATGGGCCAGCACCAGACCAAACGGCGAGTTCACATAAAAAGGCTGCGCTTCGGCCAGATTATCGGCCGAACCTGCGGTCGGATAGCGTACATGGGCAAAGCCGGCATTGCCGGATAGCGAGCGCATATTGCGGGTACGAAACACGTCACGCACCAGGCCACTACCCTTATGCATGTGAAAGGTCTTGCCATTGGCAGTCGCAATCCCCGCGGCATCCTGCCCGCGGTGCTGCAAGACCTGCAGGCCGTCGTACAGAAGCTGGTTAACGGGCGACTGAGCAACAACGCCGAGAATTCCACACATATCAAGACTTCCCCGAAGGTTTGTTTTAAAGGTAAAGCAACCAGCGGGCAGACACTGCCCGGCCAGTTAAGAATTTCAGCCGAACTTGACGCGCTCGGACAAGACCTGCGGCAACCACGGACGCAAGGACAAGGCAACACCCTCAAAAGGCTGTGCCAGCACCGAATCCTGCCAGGCCTGTGTTCTGGGCAGATCACTCAGACCACCCAGCAGTACCAGTACCGTTGCCAGCATCAAGCCGCGCGCCAAGCCAAAAAACAGCCCCAGCAGCTTATTAACCCCCCCCAGACCAACCACATCGATGACGCTATTGAGCATCAGGCGCAATAATGCAGTCGCAAGCCAGGTCAGGAGCAGTAAGACAATAAAGCCGCCTATCAAACGGATGCCGTCGCCTGGCAACGGCAGATAGACAGCGGCAAGCGGGGCAAAAGTCTTGGCCACCCAGAAAGCCAATAACCAGGAAGTCAGCGACAGGACCTCGGCCACCACGCCGCGCATCAGTGCAATCAGCATCGAGCCGATCACAACGGCCAGCATGACATAATCAAAAGTCGTCATTTAGCGGAAACCACCATGCCGCTCACGCCGGCTTTGCTTAAACGCGCCAAGGCCGCCTGTGCCTCGGCTTGGGAAGCATATGGCCCCATACGCACGCGCACCACGTCGCCTTTACTGGTTTTCACTTGACTAAACTGGGCCGACATCCCGTTGGCAGCCAGACGTTCACGCAAGGCGTCCACCTTGGCGGGATCTCCCAGCGCAGCCAGTTGCACCATAAAGCGGCCGGACTTGGGGGCTTCAGCCTTGGCCGGAGCATGCGTATCGCGCCCTTCCAGAATGGCCAGCGGATCGCGCTCCACCGGAGCAGGCTTGGCGACCTCGGCTTTGACCACCGGCTTAGCCACTTCGGCCCTGACGATCGTCTCGGCTTTCGGCACCGGTTTGACCGGCGTAGCAACAGTTTGCGGCGCGATCAACTTGGGTGCCGCCGTAGCGGGCGCCACATCGGCAGGCAAGACTGCCTCGTCCAAGTTTGGCAGGCTGGCGACGATTTCGGTCGGACTGGAGGCCGCAGGTGCAGCGCTGGCGATGGCGTCGGAGGCATCTGTGTGCGTGGCAGCAAGCGGTGCACTGGCGGCCTGAGTAGCGGTTTGCCCGATAACGGCAATGGCTTCCGGCTTCATTTTCTGATCGGGGATGGCACCGACGATATTCCACAGCACAATAGTCGACACCGATACCAAAACGACGGCACCGACCAGACGCCGGCGCGCGCGCTTTCTCAATTGTATGAGTTCCTGCTCTGTCGATAGTCCGCTCATGCCGTCCTCAAGCAGATTTTGACCGTGCGGCCATTACGGCAGCGACGGTATGAAATGATCCGAAGACAGTGATTCTATCATTCTCTGTCGCATGCGATAAGGCGCTATGCCATGCGTCTTCTACTTTGGGGAAAACGCGCACATTACGCAGCCCGTGCGCCGCCAGCTTTTCGGCGATCACGGCCCCGCTTTGCGCGCGCGGCCCATCCAGACCGGCAACAAACCAGTGATCGATGTCGTCACGCAGAATCTCGACTACGGCATCCAGATCCTTGTCCGACAACATCGAAAACACCGCATAGCGGTTTTCGGCAAAAGCCAGTTGCCGCAGGCTGGCCGATAATGCCCGTGCGGCATGCGGGTTATGCCCGACATCCAGCACCGTAACCGGCCTGCCGGGTAGCACTTGAAAGCGCCCCGGCCATTCGACTTCGAGCAGGCCGCGCTTGATGGCGCCCAGACTCACCGGCAAACGGGCATGCAGTACATCCAGCACAGCCAGCGCCGCAGCGGCATTCCCCATCTGGTAGCCGCCCCTGAGTGCAGGCACCGGCAAGGCATGCAAGCTGCGCTCTCCCATATGGAACGACCACTGATTATCCATGCGCTGATAGCGGTAAGCTTGCCCCACGGGGGCCAGCTTGGCACCGATGGCCTTGGCGTGCGCCAGTAAAGAGGCTGGCGGATTCGGGTCGGCACAAATTGCCGGCTTGTCGGCACGGTAAATGCCCGCCTTTTCAAAACCGATACTTTCCCTGTCATTCCCGAGGAAAGACTGGTGATCGATATCCACACTCACGACGACCGACACATCGGCATCAAAGGCATTGGTCGCGTCCAGACGCCCGCCCAAACCGACTTCCAGTACGGCAATATCGACTCTTTGCGCCATAAAACAATGCATCGCCGCCAGGGTGCCGACTTCGAAATAACTGAGACTCACGCCGACCCGTGCCCGCGCCTCCTCTACCGCAACAAAACCCGCGATCAGCAAGGCATCGCTGGCGGGCACAAGATTGATGGCTACGCGTTCGTTGTAATCGGTGATATGCGGCGAAGTATAAGTACCGACTTTGAAACCGGCACGGTTCAGGATGGTCGAGAGCATGGCCGCCACCGAACCCTTGCCATTGGTGCCGCCTATCAGTACCACAGGGAAAGCAGGCTGCAGATCCATGGCGGCCTTGACCGCACTCACCCGCGCCAGCCCCATGTCTATGGTGATGGGGTGAGCGGCTTCAAGGTAGGCGAGCCAGTCGTTCAGGGTAGAGCCAGCATTGGGTAGCATCATGGTGACGAGTTCGTGATTGGACAGGGTCAAAATATTAACGAAGGGGTGGCTCCGGCTGCCAGCGCAGATAGACCCGCAGTTTGCGCAATGCATCGGCGTCGGCACTATCCGGCCATAACGGCAGCAGCACCCGCCGCGTGTGCGTGCGCGCAATAAGTACGCACAACCATGGCGTCACCCAGCTACGCCCCGACAGAGACAGCGTTTGCGTGCCATCGGCAAAATCGGCACTCAGTACGCCGGACAGGCTGACATCGAGGTGGCGCGGACGCTGCCGACTCGGCAACCAGCCCTCGCGCTGCAGAATGGCGCACAACAGCAGACCATCCAGCACCAGCACCCAGCTAGGCGCCCCCCAAAGCAACACCGTAAGCGCCAGCCACAGCGCAAACAGGCAAGACAGCGCCAGCGCCAGTCGCGACGGGCGCAAGGCCACTCGAAACGGACGCAGCGCCACGGCGCTTACAACTCGGTAGTCGGTGTATTCAGGATATCGGCGTCGACACCGTCCAGCACCATGCTATGAAATTCGACATCGAACCACTGCCAGAAGGTCAGCAAGGAAATATCCGCCGGCCAGCCCGCCTCGTCCTCGTGCCAGCTAGCCAGCTCCATACGGAATAGCTGCTCGGCCATTTCGTCAATATGGGCCACCGCCTGTTCGGGCTCGTCAAACTCGGGCAAGAGCAGGGCCGTGCAATCGGCGCGCAGGCTGTCCAGCGTCAGATCTATCATTTCTTCGCCGGCTACGCTATTCAGCCATTCGAGAAAGGGTGCACGCGGCTTGATAATGGCAACGGAACGGTCAACGAAGTACATGGATTTATCCTTTATCTGCGAGTGCCCTGCAACAGCGGGCTAAGTGTTTAACCACCAGTTGGCGCGCATTGTACATGCAGGGGCCAGCCTAGCGAAGGCAGACGCGCACGCCGTGCTACAATCGCGCCATCCCAAACTACCCTGCGAGCCTTTCATGGCACTCATTTCCGTCGAGAAGGCTTGTCTGGCCTTCGGACACCACGCCCTGCTGGACCATGTTGATTTTTCTCTGGAGCCGGGTGAAGTTGTCGGCCTGATCGGACGCAATGGCGCCGGCAAGTCGTCGCTGATCAAATCCATCGCCGGACAAGTGCGCCTTGACGATGGCCGCATCAATATCAAGGGCGACCTGGCCATCAGCTGGGTGCCGCAAGAGCCGGAGTTCAATCCCGAGCACACCGTGTTCGAAGCCGTATCCGAAGGTCTGGGTGAGCTTAAAGCCTACCTGACCGAGTATCACGCACTGGCCGACGCGCTGACGCTGCCTGATGCCGACTTCGAGACGCTGATGCACCGCATGACCCATATCCAGCATGAGATCGAAACCCGTGACGGCTGGCAATTCGATGCCCTGATCGCGACCACCTTGTCGCATCTGGAACTCAAGCCCGACGTCAAGATCAGCGCCCTGTCCGGCGGCTGGAAAAAACGCGTGGCGCTGGCACGCGCACTGGCAGCCCGCCCCGATGTCTTGCTATTGGATGAGCCGACCAACCATCTGGATGTCTCCGCGATCGAGTGGTTGGAAGGCCTGCTCAAGGGCTTTGCCGGTTCGGTTCTGCTGGTCACCCACGACCGCCGCTTCCTCGACAACGTCGCCACCCGCATTATCGAACTGGATCGCGGCATACTCAGAAGCTACCCGGGCAGTTTCTCGGCCTACCATGTCAAAAAGGCGGAAGAGCTGGCCATCGAAGCCGAGCAAGCCCGCCTGTTCGATAAATTCCATGCGCAGGAAGAAGTATGGATACGCAAAGGGGTCGAAGCACGCCGCACCCGTAACGAAGGCCGGGTACGGCGCCTTGAAGCACTGCGTATTGCCCGCTCGCAACGGCGCGAGCGCGTGGGCCAGGTCAACTTCCAGCTGGATCCGGGCGAGCGTTCGGGCAAACTGGTGGCCGAGCTGGAACACGTCAGCAAAGGTTTTACCGGCCGCACCCTGATCAGCGACTTCACCACCCGCATCCTGCGCGGCGACAAGATAGGCCTGATCGGCCCCAATGGCGCAGGCAAGACTACCCTGCTCAAGCTGATTCTGGGTGAACTGGAGCCGGACAGCGGTGACATCAAACGCGGCACCAAGCTCGATATCGCCTATTTCGACCAGTTCCGTACCCAGCTGGATGAAGAAATGAGCGTGGCTGACGTCATCAGCCAAGGCAATGACTTTATCGAGGTTGCCGGCCATAGAAAACACGTGATGAGCTATCTGGAAGACTTTTTATTCGAGCCGGCACGTGCCCGCAGCCCGGTAAAGTCTCTGTCCGGTGGCGAGCGCAACCGCCTGCTGCTGGCCCGCCTGTTTACCCGCCCGGCCAATGTGCTGGTGCTGGATGAACCGACCAACGATCTGGATATCGACACGCTGGAACTACTGGAAGAACTGATTACCCAGTACAGCGGCACGGTGTTTCTGGTCAGCCACGACCGGGCATTCCTCGATAACGTAGTCACCCAGACCATCGCTTTCGAAGGTGACGGCAAGCTGGAGGAATATCCGGGCGGCTATCAGGACTGGATCGATGCCCGTGCCCGCATGGCGGCCATGAAACCGGCAGAAGTGTCAGCCAAGACTCCCGCGCCGGCTGCGAGCAAGGCCGAGCGCAAGCAAAACAGCCGCAACAAGATGTCGTTCAACGAAACCCGCGAACTGACACTATTACCGGATGAAATTGCCGCACTGGAAACCGAACAGGCCGAGCTGACACAAAAACTGCAGGACCCAGCGGTATTTCGCGACCAGCCACAACAGGTCAAGCTCTGGCAAACTCGCATCGAGGAAATCGAGATGCTGATGCTGGACAAACTGGCCCGCTGGGAAGAACTGGAAGCCAAGCAGGGCTAAGACTTGGGACTCGGGACTCGGGACTCGGGACTCGGGACTCGGGACTCGGATTTCAGTGTTTCAAGCCCGCCGCCCTAGTGTCAACACTTCAGGGCGCCGGCGTTCCGAATCCGGCCGGCCATCAACACCGAACTGGATGAAAAAGAAAGAAAAACCATGCGCGCCAGACAGTTTGCCGTGTTTACCCTGATCGCCCTGCTGGCGGCTTGTTCGAGCACTCCGCCGAAAAAACCATCCCCCAGGCCCAAGCTGGGATTAAGCCTGTCCGGACTCAAGGCCGATGGGGCCGGGCGCGAAGTGTTAATGGTGACGCTGGGTCTCTTGGGGAATGACTACAAGTTCGGCGGCACCAACCCGGAAGCGGGGCTGGACTGCAGCGGCATGGCAGGCTACATCTATCGCAATGCACTCGGAGTGGACCTGCCCCGCACAGCGGCGCAGATTGCCCAGTCCAGCCGCTCCATTAGCCCGCAGCAACTGCGGGTAGGCGATTTTGTATTTTTCAATACCATGAATCGCCAGTACTCGCATATGGGCATCTTTATCGGTGATGGCAAGTTTGTCCATGCCCCCCGCACCAATAGCCAGATCCGGGTGGAGCGGCTGGACAATCCCTGGTTCATGAGCCGTTTCGACGGAGCCCGTACCTTGTTCGACTGAAGCCACGCAAAAAACTGGCACTAGGACTCATGCCGTTCACTTTAACAAGTGCGCGGCACTTTTACGCAAACAAGTTATGCCAATGGTATATAAATATGTTTTTGTTAAGTTAAATTCGCGACTAGAAACTGCCGTTCTTCGCCGGCCAGATGCTGCATAGCTGCATCGCTGAGTAATAAACCTATTTACGCCTATTGCATTTAACAAAAAAACATTTATGCTAAGCCGCTAAAACAGGCTAGGCATATTCCGGCCTGCATAAAGCGCCACGATGGCCCATAAACTCAGGAGGTACCCTTGCAAAGCCTGCTCACCCTAGCGCGCCTGATTGACGGACTCAATGCCCGCATCGGACGCCTTGCCTCATGGATAGTGCTGATTGTTGTACTGATCAGTGCCGGCAATGCCATTATCCGCAAATTGTTCAACATCAGTTCCAATGGCTTTCTTGAAATCCAGTGGTATCTGTTTTCAGCCATGTTTATGCTGGGCGCCGCTTACACCCTGCAAAAAAACGAACATATCCGCATCGACATCCTGTCCGGCAAGCTGTCGCGCCGCGCTCAGGCAGTACTCGACATCGCTTGCACCGTGCTGTTTCTCTTCCCGGTTTGCTATCTGATCATTCTCTACGGCTGGCCCATGTTCATGGATGCATGGACCAGCGGCGAGATGTCGGCCGACAACGGCGGACTGATACGCTGGCCGGTATTGCT
>NZ_JBOFOO010000255.1:0-2320 GCF_051659485.1 Craterilacuibacter sp.
CGAGCCGGGTGCAGCGCCACGTGCCGACGAGGCGCTGCTGGACCGCCTGAGCCTGGCTCAGGCGCTGAGCTCGCTGGACGGGCGCGAGCAGCGCGTGATCCAGCTGTATTACGAATTCGACCTGAGCCTCAAGGAGATCGCGCTGGTACTCGATCTGACCGAGGCACGTGTGTGCCAGATTAATAAGGCCGCGCTGAAAAAAATGAAAATGCGGCTACAAGCCGCCTAGAAAGCCCACCATGCAGCAACTACTCGGTATTTTCATTGTGCTCGCCTGTGTTTTTGGCGGCTTCATGATTCATGGCGGTTCACTGGCTGTGCTGTGGCAGCCGGTCGAACTGCTGATCATCTGCGGGGCGGCACTAGGCGCCATCGTACTGGGCAATCCCGGCCACGTGCTCAAGGAAATGGTGGGCCAGCTCAAGCGCGTCATTCTGCACAAGAAGCAGGGGGCCGAGTTCCAGCGCCAGCTGCTGTTGTTGATGTACGAGCTATTGATTACCGCCAGCCAAGGCTTGAAGGCGCTGGACGAACATGTGGAAAACCCGGCGCAAAGTCCGCTGTTTACCCGTTATCCGCTGGTGCTGGACGAACCCAAGCTGATGTCCTTTATCGTTGACAACTTCCGCCTGATGGCGATGGGCAAGATCAATGCCCACGAGCTGGAGGGCGTACTCGATCACGAGATCGATTCCATCCATGAAGAACTCAATCAGCCGTCGAAGTCCTTGGGAAAGATTTCCGAGGGCATGCCCGGTTTCGGCATTCTGGCGGCGGTGCTGGGGATCGTGATGGCGATGAATAGTGTCGGGGCTGGCGCAACGGCCGGTGAGATTGCGGCCAAGGTTGGCGCGGCGATGGTGGGGACTTTTATCGGCATCTTCTTCTGCTACGGCGTGCTCGACCCGCTGTGCAATATGATGTACCAGCAGGTGAAGGAGGAAATGTCCAACTTCGAGTCGGTCAAGGTGGTGCTGGTCAGCCACGTGGCGGGCAAGCCGCCGCTATTGGCCATCGACTCCGGCCGCCGTCTGGTGCAGCTCAATACCAAACCCAGTTTTCGCAGCTGGAGTTGTGGATCAATGCGCTTGAAGGCGTGAGCTGAGGAGTAGCCTATGGCCAGAAAAGATGACCATCACGAAGGTGTTATCATCAAAAAAGTGTCGCGCCGTAGCGAGCACGGTGGGCATGGCGGCGCCTGGAAGGTGGCTTTTGCCGACTTCGTGCTGGCGCTGATGTGTTTGTTTATGGTGCTGTGGGTACTGGCTGCGCGTGACCAGGAAAATCTGGAAAAAGTGCTTAACTCCGGTGGCTCGACCATGACGGCAGAGGGAGGCTCGGCTCGTCTGGATCATGCCGGCAATCCCAAGGGTAGCCTGATCCCGCGCGAGCCTATCCCCGGGCAGCCGCAGGCGGAGAATAATCCCCAATCCCAGGTGAAGAACAGCAGCCATCCATCGGCTCTCAACCAGTCTGGTGCCGGCTCGCGTCAGCGGGTGGACTCCGATGCCGCCATGCAAAGGCTGGCGCGAATGATGACGACGCTGGCGGTCAAAGCCGGGCTGGCCGGTAATGTGCAGTCCGTGGTTACCCCTTACGGTTTGCGCATCCTGCTGCACGATACTGAGCAGCAGGGCATGTTCGAGCGCGGTAGCGCGGGGATCAACGAGCGTTTCCGTCTGTTGCTGGTCAATATGGGGGCCATGTTTCAGGGCATCGAAAACCAGCTGCTGATCGTCGGGCATACCGATTCTTCGCAATACCGCTCGCAGCAATACGCAGCGTTTTCCAACTGGACGTTGTCCAGCAACCGTGCGATGACGGCGCGGGCCCATCTGCTGCAGGGTGGCCTGCCACAGGACAGTATCCTGCAGGTGGTCGGCATGGCCGACCGTGCTCCGCTGGATCGTGCGCATCCGGAGGCCGCCAGTAATCGCCGCATCGAGATGCTGGTATTGACGACGGAGCAGGCGCATCAGGTGTCATCCATGTTCGGCATTCCCGGGCGCACCGAAGTGCTGATGCCTGGTGTCAAGGCCGAGCAGCCGACAGCTTCGCCGCTACAGGTGCTGAAGAGTAATCTGGTCGTGACGCACTGAATACATGAGTTGTTGCACCGCAACAATTAATGCGTATTTCCATCTTTTTGTTACGAGATTGCCTAGCTTTGCATTACTATGACGCCAGATGCGTCTTTTTATGCTTAACTATTAATAAACCCGAATACAATATTAAATATTGATTGATAAATCATTTGCTGTGTTGTGGCTATATTCGGGTGTCAAGGCTAGTGATGAAGCTGAAATCGTGACAAAAAACA
>NZ_JBOFOO010000256.1:0-1178 GCF_051659485.1 Craterilacuibacter sp.
TATCGCTGCCGATTTCGTCGGCATCGACGTACCTGACCGCTATGTATTCGGCTACGGCATGGACGTGCGCGGCATCTGGCGCAACCTGCCGGCCATCCACGCACTCAAGTAAGACAGACCGCGCTCTTGATCAAGCGCGCGGCTATCAGCACAAGGCCGCCCTGCCGTGACGGCCTTGTGTCTTTTTGCGCGGTGAAAACACCGCGCAGCCACCTCTCCAGCAAGTCTCCTTACCATGCCCTATGCCCACAACGATACGCTCGCCATCCACTATCAGGTCTGGGGCCAACCCGAGCGGCCTGCGCTGGTACTCGTATTCGGCTTTGGCATGTCGGTGCGGGACTGGCTTGACTTTGGCTATATCAACACGCTGCAAGCGCATTTCCACCTGATCGCCATTGAGCCGCGTGGTCATGGCAACAGTAGCGCCCCACACCAGCCAGCCGACTATGCACTGCCCGCGATGGCCTCCGATATCGCCGCAGTGCTGGATCAGCTCGCCATCACCCGCGCCACACTGTGGGGCTATTCGCTGGGAGCCAAGATGATGCTCTCCTATGCCGCCGCACACCCCGACAGAGTGGCTGCGCTGGTACTGGGCGGATTCGAACCGCATGCCGAAGTCGATTTGGACAACGATGTGGTCAGCCAGGCGCTAACTAAGGGCGGACAGGCCTGGTGCAGCCTATGGCAACAGATGTTTGACGTGCCGGCCCCGCTTGCTGCACGGCTGCAACAAGCCGACACCACCAGCCTGCTCGCGCTCAGGCAAGCCGAAGCACGCTGGCCGGATCTATCGGAAGCGCCCGCCAGGCTGGCGATGCCCTGCCTGCTGTATGCGGGTGAACATTGCTTTTATCGTGCGGCAACGGCCGCGATGGCCGATGCCTTCCCGAACAGCCGCTATCTGCAACGCACCGGACGCATGCATTTCGACCTGATGCCGGACAGCGCATGGATCTGCCACGAGGTGATCGCCTCGTTTGCCAGACCGGCCATCATCTGACACACAAGGCCACGCGCCACATCAAGACATGCGCCGCGCCGCCAGTGCCCGCCGCTGGCTGCCCTGCGCATCGAAATTCTCCGGCAGCAAGTAGTCGTTGAATGCCTGCTGCACCGCCGGCCACTCGCCATCCAGCAGCGAAAACCATGCCGTATCGCGGTTGCGCCCGTCC
>NZ_JBOFOO010000257.1:0-6882 GCF_051659485.1 Craterilacuibacter sp.
CGGTGCCGGCGTCGGCGATGCCGGCACCAGGGGGATAAGCGGCACAGCCGGAGACTCCAGCAGCCACGTACTCCCGCTACGCGCAATTTGCCACACATAAGGACTACCCTTCAGCCGCACGTCGTACGGGTTCTTCGCGCCAACCGGATTGGCCGCGACAAAATCTGCAGACCCGGATGCAATCTGTGCGAACGGGATGCGCTCCCCCAGAAAGCCGGACGTACCGTCGTTGGCAAAAAACACGCGGGTGACACCGCTACCCTGCCCGTTTACAGTCAGCAAGGCGGCCTCGCCCTTGCCCGCGAACACCGCATCCTGCAATACACCCCCCTCAGCCACATAATTTCCGCTGACCGTCAAAGGCGCAGAAAGCGTGACCGTTCCGGCATTGGTGAGACTGCCACTCACCGCCGCAGACTGCGGCACCGCAAGCGAGCCGGAAACGGCCAGCATACCGGCAGGGGCCAGAGAAAGACTGCCACCCAGCGTAAGCCCGGCACCACGATTGACGCGTACCGTCGACCAGCCTGCTACATCCAGCGACCCGGCCGCACCGCTACCGGTTTGCGCACGGACGCTGACACCAGACAGCACCACCAGCGTGTTGGCACCCGTACTATCCTGCAGCGGCCCAAAATTGCTAAGGTCTGTTTTCCCGATGCCCACCTGGTTGCCGCTACCGGCAACACTCAGGCTGCCTACCGCCTGCCCGCCCTGCAACACCAGCCTGTTGGCATCACCGGTGATCTGCGTTTGCCCGGCAAGCGTGCCGCTGCCCAGTAACAACAAGCCACCGCTACCGGCAAGCGTCGCATCCTTAAGCGTGCCACCCGCAATCTGAGCGGCGCCGCCGGTCTGTATGATTACACCATCGGCGAGGCCGCCAGTGGCAATCGTCTGCCTGCCGCCGGCAAGCAAGGTGGTGCTACTGGCGATGCCACCTGACATCACAAACTGACTGGCCGAAGCCAGTGTATTGGCCGTCGCCACGCCGCCATTGTTGATCTGCTGTGTGCCTCCGTCGTAAATATTATTACTGGCAAGCCCGCCGGAGTTGACGAACTGCCGCCCTCCGTTAATCTGGTTGCCGCTGGCGCTGCCGCTGACAACCTGATCCGCGCCACTGCCGACCGTATTCGAAATCGCCAACCCACCAGTCTCGATGCGCTGCTGGCTGCCACTCAAAAGCGTGGTCGAAGTCGCCACGCCACCGGCGTACACGTCTTGCAAGCCACCACTCACGGTCGTACGCTGCGTACGACCAGCAGCACTCACATACTGACGCCCGCCGGCCGCAATCTCGGTGTCTTCAGCCACACCGTTGACGTTTTGATCGCTACCGCTATTGACCTTGGTTGCGCTTGCCACACCACCCGCCTGAATGGTTTGGTTACTATCATTCAAGACCGTTTGGCTAGCCAGGCCACCCGACAGGATTGATTGGCTGCTGTCGCCATTTAGCGTGGTATTGAGTACCTGCCCGCCGCTGACCATTTGCGAGCCACCCGAGTTGACGGTGGTAGACGTGGCGCGGCCAGCGGCCAAAATAGTCTGCTCGCCGCCGTTCACGCTGGTCAGTTGCGCGAGACCACCAGCACTAACGATCTGCGCCCCCCTGCTACTCACCACCGTTGCGCTTGCCGTTCCCAGCACATTCTGGACGCTATCGCTACCGACTTGGGTTTGGATCACCACCGCACCGGGGCCGACATTCTGGGTGCTTGCACTAAGAGTCGTCCCGCTAGCCAGTCCGCCCTCGAGTACGGTCTGGGTACTGCCGCCATTCAGCGTGGTATCAAGAGCCTGCCCACCACCTACCACCTGCGTCCCGCCGGCATTGATCGTAGTGCCGGAAGCCATGCCATCATTCAGCACTTGCTTGCCACCATTGACGACAGTGTCGCTAACCTGTCCAAATACGCTCTGTAGCCCTTGAGGGCCGACGGTGGTTTGTCTGGCCGATCCGCCCTCAAATACTGTCTGGGTTCCACTATTGACTTGAGTGACACGGGCCAGGCCACCCGACTTAACCTGCTGAACGCCGCCGTCAATCACTGTGGACACCGCCTGCCCGCCGGCAGAGAGAATTTGGGAGCCCCCATTAATCTGGTTGCCCGTCGCCAGGCCGCTCACTGTCTGTATGGCACTCATGTTCACCGTGGTCTGCTGAGCCACTCCGCCACTTGCAACATTTTGCACCGCACCCGAAAGCAGCACATTAGTACTGGCGCTACCGTACACGTTCTGGACGCTGCCGCTACCGGCTGTGGTCGAGGTAGCCAGTCCTCCTGCCAAAACATTCTGCAAACCGCCATCAAGCACGTTATTCGTTGCCTGACCAGCGATATTTTGCACAGCGCCTGCGCTGACTGTCGTTTGCTGAGCCACCCCATTGCCCAAAATGTTTTGTACCGCACCCGACAGCAGCACATTCGTGCTGGCAGTACCGCGTAAGACCTGCTGCAAGCCACCGGACGAGACCGTATTTTGAGATGCGCTGCCCCCAGCAATAGACTGAATTCCGCCGGAGAGGATAGTCGTCAGGCTGGCGCTACCACCATCGAGCACCGCCTGCCCGGCACGGCCCGCCGCCAGTGTGGTCGAAATCGCCACGCCGCCGGCACTGACCCGCTGCGTACCGCCCGACAAGAGCACCGTACCGATGGCACGCCCCCCTTCGACAATCTGGGCACCACCGGTGGCCACTGTTGCACTGGCCACGCCACCGGTGTAAACGTTTTGAGTGCCGGTCATGGCCGTAGCACTCGCCAGACCGCCGACGTAAACATTCTGCACACCGGTGCCGAAGGTGCCGCTGGCCAGGCCGCCAGCCGAAACGTTTTGCGTACCGTCAACATCGACAACATTGGCAATACCGCCTGCAACGACATCCTGCGTCGCGCCTTTTACCACTTTCCCGCCAGTCACTTCAGTGGAGATGGTTTCTGCCCACACCGGCACTTGCTGTGACATCAAACCCAACAGCACCAGCAGCAAGTTAGACCCGCGTATCTGACGTGAAAAATGGCGCAGCCCGTAACGTAAGCCTTGTGAACGATATTTCATGATGCCTTGCCTCCTCCCTGCTGAGTACGATAGGGAATGCGGGATAGCACATCGATCACCTGTTGCGGTGTAATCAAGCGCGTGCATTCAAACTGGCGATCCGTCCCCTTGTGGCGCGGACACCAGAAAAAATCGGCGTGGTCAAAGCTGTGGCGCGGATCGTTCCAGCAGCTATTGCAGGTGTGATGATTGAAAATGCGGTGCGGTGTGTAAAACTCATTGATCGGGTGGGTAAAGCCGCTAATCAGCGCCACAGGCGTACCTACCGACCAGGCAAGCCACGCCAAACCGCTGGAGAGACCGACAAAGAATTCGGCATGCCGAAGTAGCCGCGCGCGATCCAGCAGCGGCAAATCACCGGTAAAATCCTCGGCGCCGTGCGGCAAGGTCGTCCAGGTCAACCCTGCACCATGGCAAGGTTTCTGATCGATACACAATACCCGCAGCCCTTGCGCTTGAAGCGCTTTCACGACTTCCAGCCAGCCCGTGGGGTGGTTCCAGTATTTGCACTGGGTCGAGCTTTGTACTGCGATACATACGTAAGGCTCGTCAACGGGACGGCTATCGTCGGAACTGGCGATACGTGCAGGTGCCTCGCTGGGGTCAACCCCCAGAATGTGCCCGGCGGTACGCGCAAGCCCCACCAGACGAAAGTCGCCGGGCTGATAGTGGTGCTCTTCATCACCGAAAAAAAGGCCCAAATAGTAAGTGGCGTAATACTCGGTCGCGATAATAGCCGCCGGCGTGATAAATCGTATTGCCGGATAAACAGCGGCAAATAGCGGAATCAGATTCGCGGCCATCGCACAGCTCAGCCTGCAACCATGGATTTCAGCAAAACGGGCGGCATACGGGAACCAGCCCAGCACATCGCCCAGCGTGCCGACCGGAAACTGAATCAATACTGTCTGATTCTTGAGACTAAGCCGGTGATCCAGTACTTTTTCCGCCCCTTGCCAGACTTCAACATAAAAGGGTACGAAGTATTTTTTGCTGCTCGTAACAACACCGGCACCGATTTCGGTCTCGAATAGGGTGTTGTGGGTTTGCGTGTCCGATAGCCGCACTCGCCATGCACCTTCAGGCAGACTGATGCGCGCCCCCCCGTTGAAATCAAAACGAATACCACAGTGCCCGACTTGTGTAGGCTGTGCGGCTGCCGGGGTAAAGCAGGAAAAAACCACAACAGGTACTGCTACTATCTTTTCTTGCTCGAGTTCAGCCGTTTGAGTGTGAGCGTGGTCTTCCTCCATTGCGGCTCCATAAATAAGTAATCCAGCTCATATCTCTAGTTCACTTTATTCATTAAAACTACTAAATAGCCATCACTGCACCCGTCATGGCTCATTTTCGACATGGATTTCACGTTGCAGATATGCAGCGTGCAGGCAATAAAAAGGCGATGTCCTAATAGCAAGTTGCCGTTAAGGATCTCAGCGTGGTGTCTGCTATGCAGACCCTTTTAGCTTGCCGCTTCCACGCGGAGAACGGACAGGGGCTTGTAGCGACAAGCCCCTTGCATCCCAAACGCCCCCGAAGTCTCGCGAAACCCCGGCGAAAAAGGGTCTGGCGAGGCGCTGGCCAACTCGCAATTGGGACACCGCCAATAAAAAACCCGCGCATCCAGTCGGATGGCGGGCTTTTTGATGTATGCATTTTACAGATAATCGCGCAAGCGGTAATAAGCCATGCCCAGTACCAGCGCCGGTGTACGCAGCAGCTTGCCGCCGGGAAACTCGCGGTGGCGCAGTTTGCCGAACAGATCGAAGCGTGCGGCGGTGCCGGCGATGGCTTCCGCCACCACACGGCCGGCCAGCCCGGTGATATTGACACCATGGCCGGAGAAGCCCTGCAGGTAATAGACATTGGATGACAGCCGTCCGAAATCCGGCGCGCGGTTCATGGTGATATCGCAAAAACCACCCCAGGCGTAATCGATCTTGGCATCCGCCAGTTGCGGAAACACCCGCAGCATATCGTGGCGCATGGCTTCGGCGAGATGTGCCGGCTCGCGCCCCGAATAGCTGACCTTGCCGCCGAACAGCAGACGGTGATCGGACGACAAGCGGTAGTAGTCGAGCACAAACTGGGTGTCGCATACCGCCATATTATTGGCAATCAAGGCGCGGGCTCGCGCCTCGCCCAAGGGCTCGGTGGCGATCACATAGGTGCCGGCCGGCATGATCTTGCGCTCGAGTTTGGGCACCAGACTCCCGACATAGGAATTGCACGCCAGCACCACATGCTCGCAGCTCACCTGCCCCGCCCCGGAAACAACCCGCGGCCGGGCGCCTTCTTCGATGTTGAGCACCGGTGAATTTTCATGGATCACCACGCCGGCCGCGAGGCAGGCCTGCGCCAGACCCAGTGCGTAATTGAGCGGATGGATATGACCGGAACGCGGGTCGAACAGCCCGCCCTGATAACGCGCGCTGGCGAGTACACTCGCCAGCTGCTCGCGGCTCCACATCTCGGTACCGTGATAGCCGTAGTCATTCTCCAGCGTTTCCTGCCAAAGCTTGAGCTCTTGCATGGCGGCGGGTTTGACGGCCGCATTGCAAAAGCCGCGCACCCAGTCGCAGTCTATCTGGTGCCGCCCGACCCGCTCCTCGATGATGTCGACCGCTTCGACCGACATGTCCCAGAATACGCGCGCCATCTCGGGGCCCAACTGTGCCTTGATGGTGTCGATATCGCAGGAATAGCCGACGATCACCTGGCCGCCATTGCGCCCGGATGCTCCCCAGCCGATGCGCGCGCCTTCCAGCAAGGTCACCGAAAAGCCTTTTTCTGCCAGATTGAGCGCGGCAGACAAACCGGCCAGCCCCCCGCCAACCACGCACACATCGCTAGACACCGCCCCTTGCAAGGGGGGCTGATCCGGCCATGGCTGCGCCGTAGCGGCGTAATAGGACGGAACGTGGTCTTGATGGGCAAAGTTCAGCATGGGGTTTATCCGGATTCGGAGTCTGGCTCGCCAAAGGCGGCTCGTTAATAAAAAAGGCGGCAACAGGCTAAGCTGTTGCCGCCGGACACCACTTAGGCGCGCCCAGGACGGCCCATACCGGCTACATCCAGCGTGCCGGGTGCCGGTGCCAACTGCGGCGCATCGCCGCGCATCGCCTCGGCGATGGCCTTGTCGCGCTTTCTTTGTGCGTTAAGCATCAGATAATTGGCCAGCACCACCATCAAGCCCACCACCAGCACCGTAATGCTGGCCAGAGCGTTGATTTCCGGATTCAGCCCCAGCCTCACCTTGGAGAAAATCACTTGCGGCAAGGTGGTTGAGCCCGGCCCTGACAGGAAGGCAGTCGTCACCAGATCGTCCAGCGACAAGGTCACCGACAGCAAAAAGCCGGAAGCAATCGCCTGCGAGATCAGCGGCAAGGTAATCACGAAGAAGATCTTCAAGGGGCGCGCGCCCAGATCCATGGCCGCTTCTTCCAGACTCTTGTCCATTTCGATCAGGCGCGAGCGCACCACCACCGCCACATAAGCCATGCACAAGGTGGTGTGGCCAATCCAGATGGTCAGGAAGCCACGCTCGGAAGGCACACCGATCAACTGCTGCAAGGAGATAAACAAAAGCAGCATGGACAGACCGGTAATCACCTCCGGCATCACCATGGGCGCCGTCAGCATGCCGGTAAACAGCGTGCTGCCACGATAGCGCTTGAAACGCGCGGTCACAAAGCCGGCAATGGTGCCCAGCACCACGGCGGCGGTGGCACTGGCCAGCGCAATCCGTATCGACAGCCAGGCTGCCGACAGGATTTGCTCGTTCTGGAATAGCGATACATACCAGCGCAGCGAAAA
>NZ_JBOFOO010000258.1:0-3533 GCF_051659485.1 Craterilacuibacter sp.
TTTTCCAGCTTGGAGGCTTGCTGCTTGGCCAGACGTACATCACGGTACTTACCGGCACGGAACAGGGCGATTTCACGCGCCTTCTTCTCATCGGTCAGCACGATAGCGTCTTCACCTGCACGCGGCACGTCGGACAGACCCAGAATCTCAACCGGGATAGCCGGACCAGCAGAATCAACCTGCTTGCCGTTCTCGTCTATCATGGCACGTACGCGACCAAATGCAGTACCGGCCAACACGACATCGCCCTTCTTCAGGGTACCAGACTGAATCAGCAAGGTCGCAACCGGACCACGCCCCTTGTCCAGACGGGCTTCAACAATAATGCCCTTGGCTGGTGCATCGACAGGGGCCTTAAGCTCCAGCACTTCTGCTTGCAGCAGAATGGCTTCCAGCAGACCATCGATGTTGATGCCTTGCTTAGCGGAAACCTCGACAAACTGGGTATCGCCACCCCAGTCCTCAGGCACCACTTCCTGCGCAACCAGTTCCTGACGGATACGCTCAGGGCTGGCACCCAGCTTATCAATCTTGTTGACAGCCACCACCATAGGCACGCCTGCAGCCTTAGCATGGTGAATCGCTTCAATCGTCTGCGGCATCACACCGTCATCCGCAGCAACGACCAGCACCACGATGTCGGTAGCCTTGGCACCACGGGCACGCATGGCAGTAAATGCCTCGTGACCCGGCGTATCAAGGAAAGTGACCATGCCGCGCTCGGTTTTAACGTGATACGCACCGATGTGCTGGGTAATACCACCCGCTTCACCCGAAGCCACCTTGGCGCGACGGATATAGTCCAGCAACGAGGTCTTACCATGATCGACGTGACCCATCACGGTTACGACCGGCGGACGCGGCAGCTCAACAGCTGCAACAGCTGCCTCATCCTTCTCGAGGTAGGCTTCCGGATCATCCGCTTGCGCAGCTTTGGCGGTATGGCCCATTTCACCAACGATAATTATCGCGGTATCCTGATCCAGCACCTGGTTGATGGTAACCATCATGCCCATCTTCATCAGCACCTTGATCACCTCGGCAGCCTTGACCGCCATGCGGTGAGCCAAATCTGCGACGGTAATCGTTTCCGGCACCAACACTTCGTGGATGATAGGATCGACCGGTGCACTGAAGGCATTCAGCCCGCTATGCTTGTTGCGGCCACCACTCTTCTTCGACTTCCAGCCACCAGCGGTATCACCACCTTTGGTCTTCAGGCCACGGCCACCTTTTTTCTTGTCATCCCACTCGCGGCCACCACCCTTGCCACCACCTGGCTTCTTGTCAGGTGAACGCGGGCCTGTCGGCGCTGCTGCAGGTGCTGGCGCACCGGCTGCTGCTGGACGGGCACCCGCAGGTGCACCACCCGCACGCGCTGGCGAAGAAGACACCGACTGGCGGTTAGCGGACGGACGTGCCGAACGCACCGATTCGGAGCCACGGCGGTCTTCCGGCTTGGCTGGCGTAATACCGGCACCGGACGGCTTGGCAGCAGGCTCAGCCTTAGGCTTGGGCGGCGGCGGCGGTGGAGGCGGCGCATTTTTGGCCGCAATAGCTGCCAAGCGACGTGCCTCGCGCTCCTGCTTCTCGCGCAGCATCGCTTCTTGACGCGCACGTAGCTCTGAGTGACGACGCGCTTCCGCTTCGCGTGATGCAATCTCTTCTGGCGACAGAATGGATTTTGGCACGACCGGTGCAGCCGGCTTGGTTTCGGCTTTAACCTCAACCTTGGGTTCTGCTTTTGGCTTGGCCTCAACTTTAGGCTCGGCCGGTACTTCAGCCTTGACCACAGGCGCAGGCTTGGCCGCAGGCGCAGCGACCTCAACCTTAGGCTCGACCTTGGCGATCTCCGGCTTGACTTCCGGCTTAACCTCAACCTTCGCCTCAACTACAGGCGCGATTACAGCCTCAGGCTTGACTTGTGCGGCAGGCGCAGCAAGCTGCTCTTCCGGGCGGGCAACAACACGCTTCTTGCGCGTTTCAACCTTGACGGTACTGCCATCGGCCGTACGAATTTCGCTGGTCTGCTTGCGGGCAAGGGTCACGTTACTGTCAGTCGTGGAACCATGCGCACGCTTCAGATGATTCAGCAGATGACTCTTATCCTGCTCGGTCAGTGTATCGTCGGCAGCTTGCTTGGCCACACCAGAGGCACGAAGCTGCTCAAGCAGTCGTTCTGGTGTCAGCTTAAGCTCGGCTGCAAACTCTTTTACGTTAGTTAATGCCATTCGTCTTCCTACAATCTGTAAATTCTGCTTGATGCTTACTGGGCAAACCAGTGCTCACGCGCTTTCATAATCAGAGCGCGGGCAGGTTCGGCTTCCATACCGGTCAACTCCACAAGATCATCTACAGCCAGATCGGCCAGATCATCACGCGTTGTTACACCGTTTTCAGCCAGCTTGCGCACCAGTTCGGCATCTAGGCCTTCCAGATTGCGAAGCTCATCTTCCACACTCTCCACCTTTTCTTCGGTGGCAATCGCCTGCGTCAGCAGTGCATCACGTGCACGGCTACGCAGGTCATTGACGAATTCCTCGTCAAATCCGTCGATTTCCAGCATTTCGGAAATCGGCACGTACGCCACTTCTTCCAGCGAGGTAAAGCCTTCCTTGACCAGGACGGCAGCAAGCTCATCGCTCAAGCCCAACTGGCTCACGAATACTTCGCGCAGCACCGAGTCTTCGGCCTGAACCTTTTCCTCTGCCTCGACCACGGTCATGATGTTGATGTTCCAACCGGTCAGCTCTGCTGCCAGACGGACATTTTGACCACTACGACCAATGGCAAAAGCCAGCTGTTCCTCTTCAACCACCACATCCATCGCATGACGATCTTCATCGATCATGATGCGCGTGACTTCGGCAGGCGACAAAGCGTTAATCACGAACTGGGCCGGATCTGCCGCCCACAGCACGATGTCGATGCGCTCGCCGGCCAGCTCCTGCGTCACGGCCTGTACGCGCGAACCACGCATGCCGATGCAGGTACCCTGCGGATCCAGACGCGCATCGTTGGCCTTGACAGCAATCTTGGCGCGCATACCCGGGTCACGGGCTGCTTCTTTGATTTCCAGCAAGCCTTCTTCGATTTCCGGCACTTCCAGCTCGAACAGCTTCACCAGAAAATCGGCGCTCGTACGCGACAGCACCAACTGCGGGCCACGACCTGCACGATCGATACGCAACAGGAAAGCACGCACGCGGTCACCCACACGCAAGTTTTCCTTGGGAATCATCTGATCGCGAGGCAATACCGCTTCAAGCTTGCCGCATTCAACGATAGCATTACCACGTTCGATACGCTTGATGGTACCCGACACCATGTGCTCACGGCGCTGAAGGAAATCAGTCAGCAGCTGCTCGCGCTCTGCATCACGGATCTTCTGCAAGATGACCTGCTTGGCGGTCTGCGCTCCGATACGGCCAAACTCGACCGCTTCCATCGGTGTCTCAACCAGGCTACCCACCTCGGCGCGCGGATCCAGTTCCCGCGCCTTGTCTAGAGTAATCTCACGATCTTCGGACTCC
>NZ_JBOFOO010000259.1:0-2786 GCF_051659485.1 Craterilacuibacter sp.
CTGGGATGTATTTACACCCGTCGCCTCGCTGGCTGGCGGCATGCTGATCGGCCTCGCCGCCAGCGCACTGGTGCTGCTCTTGGGGCGTATCGCCGGTATCAGCGGCATGCTGGGCGGTGTGCTGGAAGGCGCCAGCGACTGGCCTTTGCGTCTGGCCTTCGTGCTGGGCATCATGGCGGCGCCTGTGGCTTATGCCTTGTTTGCCGGCGCGCTGCCGGTGCCGGTCATCGAAGCATCGACGCCGGTACTGCTATTGGCCGGGGTGCTGGTCGGCATCGGCACCCGTTTTGCCTCCGGCTGCACCAGCGGCCACGGTGTATGCGGGCTATCGCGTTTGTCGCCACGCTCGCTGGTCGCTACGGTCAGCTTTATGGCGGCCGGCTTTGCTACCGTTTATTTCGTCCGTCACCTTCTGGGCTGAAAACATCATGAAACCCGTCAAACTGTTTGCGTCTTTTGCGGTCGGCCTGTTGTTCGGTATCGGCCTGATCGTGTCTGGCATGTCCAATCCGGCCAAGGTGCTGGGTTTTCTCGATCTGGCCGGCGCATGGGACCCCAGCCTCGCGCTGGTGATGGCCGGCGCCATCGGGGTCGGTTTCTTCGCGTTTCGTATGGCCAGCCGGCGCAGCACCGCCTTGCTGGGTGACCGGATGCAACTGCCGGCCAGTCGTGACATCACGCCGCGACTGGTGCTGGGCAGCCTGCTGTTCGGCGTGGGCTGGGGCCTGGCCGGTATCTGTCCGGGGCCAGGCCTGGTGCTGGCCGGAGCCTTGATTCCGCAGGGGCTGCTATTTGTCGGCGCGATGATAGCCGGCATGCTGGTTTTCCGCGTGCTTGATCCGCTCTTGCCTTGAGCGGCCGATGAAAGCCTATTTGAGCCACCTGCTACCACCCTGGATGAAGCACTACCCGCGCATCTGGCTAAGTGGCGACATCAGCGCCGGCATTATCGTGACGCTGCTCTTGGTGCCGCAGGCGCTGGCCTATGCCATGGTGGCCGGCCTGCCGCCGCAAACCGGCTTGTACGCGAGTTTGGCGCCCTTGCTGATTTATGCATTGCTCGGGCGCAGTCATGCCCAGTCGGTCGGGCCGATGGCGGTCACCTCCTTGCTGGTTGCCGCCACGCTGGTCAGGCTAGCCCCGCAAGGCGGGGCGGATTATGCGGTGCTGGCGGTGTGGCTGGCCTTGTTGTCCGGCCTGATGCTGCTGTTGCTGGGCTTGCTGCGGCTGGGACTGGTCGCCGATTTCCTGTCGCAGCCGGTGCTCTCCGGCTTTGTTTCCGCTTCGGCTTTGATGATCGTGCTGTCGCAGTTGGGGCCTTTGCTGGGTAGTCAGGGCGGCGGTTCTACGCTGCCTGCCCTGTTGTCCGGCTTATGGGCACAAAGACAGGCGTTCAGTCTGGCTGCCTTGCTGCTGGGCGGAGGGGCTTTGCTATGGCTATTGTGGTCAAGGCATGCGCTGGCGGCGGTGCTGCAGAAACTGGGCTTGGGCGCGAGTGCCGCGCTGTTGCTGGTACGGGCGGCACCGGTGCTGGCCCTGCTTGCGGGGATGCTGGTTGCGGCCGGGGACGACATGGCCGGGCGGCTGCATCTGGTGGGCGAAGTGCCTGCCGGCTTGCCGCCTCTGGGGCTGGCCTGGTTGCCGTGGTCGCGCCTGCCGGATCTGGTGCTGCCGGCCTTTTTTATTGCGCTCGTCAATATGGTGCAAAGCCTGTCGGTGGCGCAGATGCTGGCGCAGCCGCGGGGTGAGCGCATAGAGCCCAATCGCGAGCTGATCGCGCTGGGCGCGTGCAATATCGGTGCGGCGCTATCCGGCGGCTTTCCGGTGACCGGCGGCCTGACGCGTTCGGTGGTGAATGCCGATGCCGGCGCCCAGACCCAGCTGTCGTCGGTGATCAGCGCCGTACTGATGCTCGCCATCGTGCTGTTCGCCACCCGTGCCTTGTACTACCTGCCCTTGACCGTGCTGTCGGCCACCATCGTGGCCTCGGTGCTGGCACTGATCGATTTTTCGCTGTTGCGCAGGGCCTGGGCCTGTAACCGTGTCGATGCGCTCGCCTTTATGGCGACCTTTGCCTCCGTGCTGCTGATCGGTGTCGATAGCGGCATTATCGTCGGGCTATTGATTTCACTGGGCGGATGGCTGGCCAAGAGCGGGCAGCCGCATATTGCCCAGATCGGCCGCCTGCCCGGTAGCGAACATTTTCGCAATGTGCGTAATTTCAGTGTCGAGACCCTGCCGGGTGTGTCTTTCCTGCGGGTCGATGAAAGCCTGTATTTCGGCAATGCGCGCAATGTCGAGGCGGTGCTGCTGGCGATGCCGCCTGCAAATAGCCGGCACGTGGTACTGGTGATGAGCGGGGTGAACCGCATCGATATGTCGGCCTTGCTGATGCTGGAGAGTCTGGACGCGGCGCTGGCCGCGCGCGGCATGGCCTTGAGCCTGTGTGAAATCAAGCAGCCGGTCTTTGCCGTGATGGATAAGGCGGGTCTGGCGCAGCGCTTTGCCGGACGGATTTTTATCAGCGCGGCCCAGGCCTGGCAGGCATGGACGCCGCAGCGGGATTACCAGATTTAGGGAATGGGGACAAATAGGGAATAGGGAATGGGGGCGGCTGGCGGGTTTGGTTTTTCGGGATCGGGGAGCCGGGAATCGGGAGCCGCGGTGTTGACGTGCTTGGGTCGGTTCGCAACACTGAAATCCGAGTCCCGAGTCCCGAGTCCCGAGTCCCGAGTCCCGAGTCCCGAGTCCCGAGTCCCGAGTCCCGAGTCCCGAGTCCCGAGTCC
>NZ_JBOFOO010000260.1:0-8833 GCF_051659485.1 Craterilacuibacter sp.
CATCCGCTATTGGCATCGCTGGGCAAGCAGGGGCGCGACTTTTTCGACCTGATCGCCGGCGACACCGAGCTGGACCCGCATCCGCTGTATAGCGATACGCCGGGCGACAGCCTGCTGTGCCGTCTGCAGCGCGACATGCTGACGCTGGCCAACCCGACCTCGCCCGACTATGCGCTGCAGTTGCCGGCCGACGGCGATGTGTCTATCGAGCTGCACGCCACCCACGGTGCGATGCGCGAGCTGGAGGTACTCAAAGACCGGCTGTTGGCGCGCTTTGCCGCCGATAGCAGCCTGACGCCGGCCGATATCGTAGTGCTGACCCCCGACATCAACGCCTACGCGCCGTTTATCGACAGTGTCTTCGGCAAGCGCAGCGATGCGGGCGCCGCCAATATTCCGTACACCATCGCCGACCGCACTGTACAGCGCGAGCAAAGCCTGCTGGCGAGCTTTGCCGCTTTGCTCGATTTGCTGGACTCGCGCTTTGCCGCCGATGACGTGCTGTCGCTGCTGGACTGTGATGCGCTGCTGTTGCGTTTTGGCCTGAGCCCGGCCGATGTGCCCTTTATCCATGACTGGGTGCGCCGTAGCGGCATACGCTGGGGGCGCGATGCGGCACACAAGGTGGCGCTGGGGCTGCCTGGCGATGCCCGCCACAGCTGGCGCTGGGGGCTGGATCGCCTGCTGCTGGGCGGCATCCTGCCTGATGCCATGGCCGGCGATATGCGCTCGCCCCTGTTTGGCGGCTTGCTGCCGGCCGGCGGTGCCAGCGGCAGTCTGGCCGAAACGCTGGCGCGCTTTGCCGCCCTGCTCGAGACCCTGTTTGAGTTGGCCGATGTGTGGCAAGTCGCGGCGCCCCCCGCAGACTGGGCCGGCCGGGTGAGCCGCGCAGCTGCGGCACTCTTTACCGTGGATGAAAGCGGCGAGGACGCCTTGTCGGTCTTGTTCGATGCCGGTGCCGAACTGGCGCAGGATGCGGCACTGGCCGGCTATGGCGGCGAGGTCGGGCTGGCAGTGGTGCGCGACTATCTCAAGCGCCGGCTGAAACAGTCGTCCGGCTCGGGCTTTCTGGCCGGGCGGGTGACGTTTTGCGCCATGGTGCCGATGCGCTCGATTCCGTTTCGCCTGCTGTGCCTGATCGGCATGAATGACGGCGCCTATCCGCGTGACGAGCGCCCGGTCAGCTTCGATCTGATCGCACGCCATCCGCAAAAAGGCGACCGCTCGCGCCGTTTCGACGACCGCTACCTGTTTCTGGAAGCCATCCTGTCGGCACGCGAGGCGCTGTATCTGTCGTGGGTCGGGCGTTCGGCACGTAGCGACGAGCCCTTGCCGCCATCGGCGCTGGTGTCGGAACTGATCGATTGCCTGACGGCAATGGCGGGCGAAGACATGGGCCGGCATCTGGTCTGCACCCATCCGCTACAGCCCTTTTCCAGTGACAATTACCGCGCCGGGCGGGCGAGCTTCGAGCCGGCATTTTTTGCTGCCCTGACGGCCGAACGCCGGGTGGCGCCCCCGTTTGCCGCGTCGCCGCTGCCGCTGGACACGCCACGGGTGGTGGCGCTGTCGGCGCTGATCCGTTTCTGGCAAAACCCGGTACGCAGCTTTCTGGGCGATCAACTGGGCATCCGGCTGGCGGCCAGCAGCGAGGATATGGCCACGCGCGAGCCGTTTGCGCTGGACAGAAACAGCAGCGTGGCGGTGCGTACGCCTCTGGTGGCGGCGCTTTACGCCGGCAAGCCGCTGGCACCGGTGAAGGCGCGGCTGTCGGGCATGGGCTTGCTGCCGCCGGCGGCACTGGGCGAGGCGTGGCTTGCCGACGAACTGGGCCAGAGCGCGCGCTTTGCCGCACGCCTGCCGGAAGAATTGGCCGAGGCCACCTTGCCGCCCGAGCCGCTGAGCCTGGCGATAGGCGATTTTACGCTGGCGGGCGAGCTGGCCGGCCTGCGTGCCGGCGGCCTGATGTCGGCGCTACCGCGTCGCGCCCATGGCGGCGAGCGTATTGCGTTCTGGTTGCGGCATCTGGTGCTGTGCGCGCTGCGTCCCAAGGGGGTGATGCCGGCCTCGCTGCTGGTGGATGATGCCGAAAGCCTGCATTTGTTGCCGGTGGACGATGCGCTGGAGCAGCTGGAAAGCTGGCTGGTGTTTTACGCCTTGGGGCAGGCCTCGCCCTTGCCGTTTTTTCCGCGTACCAGTCTGGCCGCCGCCAAGGTGCTGGCCGACGATGCGATGGCGCGCGAAGCGGCGCTGGCCAAGGCCTACGCCGAGTGGGACCCGAGCTTTACCGGGCGCGGCAAGTTCCCGCAAAAAAGCGAAGCGGCCATCGAGCTGGTGTTCCGTGGCAGCGATCCGCTACAGGACCCGCAATTTTTACAACTGGCCGAAGTGCTGCTCTGCCCGATGCTGGCAGCACTGGATGGCATCGAACCGGAGGGCGACGCATGAAGCCGCTGGATGTCGTGAACTGCCCCTTGTCGGGTGTCAACCTGATCGAAGCCTCGGCCGGCACCGGCAAGACCTGGACCATCGCCGCGCTGTTTGCGCGCCTGTTGCTGGAAGACGGCGAGATGCCGGCGCCCAGCATAGACCGCATTCTGGTGGTGACCTACACCAAGGCCGCCACCGCCGAGCTGCGCGAACGCCTGCGCGCGCGTCTGGTCGAGATCCGGCGGGTGCTGGAGTCGGAAGCCGACACCCACAGCGAGCCGTTTCTGGCCGCCTTGTGCGTGCGCTATGGCGCGCCCGAGGCACGCAGCCGCGCCGTTGCGCGGCTGGCGGCCGCCATCAGCGGCTTCGATGCGGCGGCGATCTACACCATTCATGGCTTTTGCCAGCGGGTATTGACCGACGCCGCCTTTGAAAGCGCACAGACTTTCGAGGCCGAGCTGGTGGTCGATGACATGGCCGGGCTGACCGAGCTGACCGACGATTTCTGGCGCCGGCGCGTGGTCGAGGATGTGACCCTGTCGCGGGTGCTGGCCGAAAACGGCGAGACGCCGGATGCCTGGCTCTCTGCCGTGCGCCCGCATCTGTCGCGCCCCTATCTGACACCGCTGCGCCCGCCCGAAATCGATCTGGCGGCGGTGCTTGCGGCGCAGGATGTGGCATGGCAGGCGCTCAAAAGCGGCGATGTGGCCGCGGGGCTGGCGCTCTTTACTTCCACCGAGGGCTATAAGGCGACCAGCTACAAGCCGGCCATCGTCGCGCATATTGCCCGGCTGCTGACACGGCTGCTGGCGAGCGAGCAGGCACCGGCCTTGTTGTCGGAAGGCGAGCTTAAAAACCTGGCCAAGCTCACCCCCGCCAGCCTCGCGGCAGGCATGAAAAAGGGCTTTGTCGCGCCAAAACATGCGCTGTTCTCCCAAGTAGAAGCCTGGCTGCTATGCGCGCAGGCCTTGAGGCAGGGGGTGGACTATGCGGTGATCCGCCTCAAGCTGGAGCTGATCGACTGGATCAATGCCGAGCACGAGCGCGTGCGTGCCCACAAGCGCAAACGCAGTTTCGATGATTTGCTGACCGATCTGTATGGTGCGCTGAACGAAAAAACCAGCGGCCCTTTGCTGGCGCAGCATGTGGCGCGCAGCTTTCAGGTGGCGCTGATCGACGAGTTTCAGGACACCGATCCGATACAGTACGATATTTTCCGCCGCTGCTTTATCGAGGCCGGCTCGCGTCCGCCGGTGTTTCTGGTGGGCGACCCCAAGCAGGCGATTTACAGCTTTCGCGGTGCCGATATTTTTGCCTATCTGGCCGCGCGTGGCGATGCCGATCACGAATACACGCTGGACACCAACCGCCGCTCGTGCGAGCCGCTGGTGCAGGCGGTCAATACCCTGTTTGCCCGCCCGCAGCCCTTTGTGCTGGATGCCATCACTTATTACCCGGTTAGCGCCGACAGCCAGCAGCGCGGGCGTCTGGAGATCGACGACGACCGTGCGCCCTTTACCGTGTTGTGGCAGGACAATGATGCAGACAAGGCCGCCAGCAAAGACAAGGCCGGCCAGTGGGCGGCGGATGCCTGTGCCAACGAGATTGCCCGGCTTCTGAATCTGTCGGGCGAGGGCCGGGCGCGGCTCTATAAGGGTGAGGCGGGGCGCGCGCTGTCGGGGGGCGATATGGCGGTGCTGGTGGCGACTCACCGTCAGGGCGAGATGATGCGCCAGGCGCTGCGTAGCCGTGGCGTAGCCAGCGTGGCGCTGACCCAGGAGAGCGTATTTGCCAGCATGGAAGCGCGCGAAATGCTGGCGCTGTTGCGGGCCTGGGCCGAGCCTGGCAGCGAAGGGCGTTTGCGTGCGGCACTGGCCAGCTCGCTATACGGGCTGGATGCCGCCGCGCTGTTTGCGCTGGCGGAAGATGAAGACGCATGGGAAGCCTGTTTGCGGCTTAACCGCGAAGACTTCGAGCGCTGGCAGGCGCAGGGCTTTATGGCCGCGTGGCGCGGTTTTTTTGCCCGCAGCGAATTGGCGTTGCGGGTGCTGCCGCAAGAAGGCGGCGAGCGCAGGCTGACCAATCTTGCGCATCTGGCCGAGCTGATACAGCAGCAAAGCGAGGAGAAAAGCGGCTTGTCGCCATTATTGGCGTGGTTTGAAGGCCGGGTGGCGACGCCGCCCGGTGGCGAGGAAGCGGTATTGCGGCTGGAAAGCGATGCCCAGCTGGTCAAGATCGTCACCATTCATACCGCCAAGGGCCTGCAATACCCGCTGGTGTTCTGCCCCTTTTTGTGGGACGGCAAGCTGGACGCGGCCGATACCCCGTTCTGGCGCTATCACCATGACGGACAGACGCTATTGGTGCCGGATGGTCTGGCCGGCGACGAGGCCAAAGCCGCCTCGCGCGAGGAGATTCTGGGCGAGAAACTGCGCCTGCTGTATGTGGCACTGACGCGGGCGCAATACCGGCAGGTGCTGTGCTGGCGCCATGTGTCGGGGATGGAAAGCGCAGCCTTGTCCTGGCTGATCCATGCTGCTGCTGTCGAGTCGCCGGGCGAGCTGTCCCGCCTCAAGCTGGACGAATTGGGGATCAAGGATGATCTGGCCGAGCTGTGCCTGCGTGGCGGCGAGGCGTTTAGCGTGCTGCCTGCCGCGACGCTGCGCACCGACTGCATCGCCGCGCCACAGGCGGCCGAGCCGCCAGAATTGTCGGTACTGGCGCGCACGCTGTATACGCCGTGGCGGGTGAGCAGCTTTACGGCGCTGACCTCGAAAACACCGGCGCGGCTGGCGGAAAAGCCCGATCACGATCAGGGCGTTCTGGCGGAAACCACGGCGCAGGCGGGCGAGCTTGCCCAGTTCAACCGTTTCAACTTCCCGCGCGGCGCCCGCCCCGGCACCTGTCTGCATGCGGTATTCGAGGCCATTGATTTTCAGTGGAGCGAGACCCGCATCCGCGACGCCGCTGCCCAGACGCTGGCGCGCTTCGGTTTTGCCGAGCACTGGCTGGACGCGGTCTGCGACATCGTCGCCCGCACGCTGGACGCGCCGCTGGATGAGGGCGTCAGCCTGCGCCGGGTGCCGGCTACGCGCCGGCTGGTCGAATTCAACTTTACCCGCCCGCTGGCGCGGCTGTCGGTAGCGCGCTTGCGCCGCGTGCTGGGCGACCCGGCGCTGGGCCTGGCCGAACCCTTGCGTGCGGCGGCCGCCACGCTGGACTTCCACACGGTAGAGGGCTTTATCACCGGCTCCATCGACCTGGCCTGCCAGGTGGACGGGCGCTGGTTTCTTATCGACTACAAGTCCAACCATCTGGGCGATCAGGGCAGCGACTATGCGCCCGAACGGCTGGTGCACGAGATCGCGCATGCACATTACTACCTGCAATACCTGATCTATGTGGCGGCGCTGAAGCGTTATCTGGCCAGCCGCGGCATGATGCTGGACGGCAACTTCGCCGGCGTGCGTTATCTGTTTGTGCGCGGGCTGGACGATGGCGGTAACGGCATCTGGCGCGATAGCCCGTCGCCGGCGCTGATCGCGGCGCTGGATGGCTGTTTTGATGGGGATTAGAGGCGGTAGGGTGGGATAGCCGCCGCATGGCGGCGTAACCCACCGCAAATTGCCCGGGTTCCATAACATAAGGAGAAAACATGTTTGAATCGGCAGAAATCGGTCACAGCATCAGCAAGGCCGACTGGAAGGCGCGGGTACCGGCGCTACGCGAAGCCTTGCTCGACGCGCAGTATGACCTTAAGCAGAAGGCGGATTTTCCGGTACTGATCCTGATCCACGGCTTCGATGCCGCCGGTCGCGGTGAAACGCTGAATCTGGTCAACGAATGGCTGGATCCGCGCCTGATCCACACCGTGGCTTTCGATGCGCCCAATGACGAGGCGCGCGCGCGGCCGTGGATGTGGCGCTACTGGCGCGAGCTGCCGCCCAAGGGACGGCTGGGGATTTATTTCGGCTCCTATTACTCGGACACCCTGTTCGATCGCAGCGAAGACGAGATCGGCAGTGCCGAACTGGACAAGCAGATCGCCGACATCCTGCGCTTCGAGCGCATGCTGTCCAACGATGGCGCGCTGATCCTGAAATTCTGGTTCCACTTGTCTAAAGACGCGCAAAAGACGCGGCTCAAGGCACTGGAAAAAGATCCCAAGACCGCGTGGCGGGTGAGCGAGAAAGACTGGAAGCATTACGCGCTGTACGACAAGCTGCGCAAGCATGCCGCCCATATGCTGCGCCTGACCAATACCGCTTACGCACCGTGGGCGGTGATAGACGGCACCGACCACAATTACCGCAGCCTGGCCGTGGGCGAGGCGATACTGGCGGCGATACGCGCGCGGCTGGATATGGCGCACACCTTTTTACCGCGTAGCGACAGCCCGTCCTTGCCGGCGCCGATAGACCACAAGCTGCTGCTCGATACGCTGGTACTGGATCAGGTGCTGGACAAGGCGGCCTACAAAAATGAGCTGGATGCGCTGCAGGGCCGGCTTAACCACCTGACACGCGACGCGCGTTTCGCCGGCCATTCGCTGGTGCTGGTATTCGAAGGCAATGACGCCGCCGGCAAGGGCGGCTGCATCCGCCGCATTACCCAAGCGCTGGATGCACGCCACTACCGCGTGATGCCGGTGGCCGCGCCCAGCGACGAGGAACGCGCCCAGCCGTGGCTATGGCGTTTCTGGCGCCATGTGCCGGGCAAGAGCCATACCGCGATTTTCGACCGTTCCTGGTATGGCCGGGTGCTGGTGGAAAGGGTGGAGGGCTTTTGCGGGCCGGAACACTGGATGCGTGCCTACTACGAGATCAACGATTTCGAGCACCAGCTGGTGGCCGATGGCGCCATCGTGCTCAAGTTCTGGCTGGCGACCAGTGCCGAGGAGCAGTTGTCGCGCTTTCAGGCGCGCGAGCAGACAGGCTTCAAGCGTTTCAAGATTACCGACGAAGACTGGCGCAACCGCGAACGCTGGGACGACTACAAGCTGGCGGTGTGCGACATGATAGACCGCACCAGCACCACCCAGGTGCCATGGACGCTGGTCGAAGCCAATAACAAATACTATGCGCGCATCAAGGTGCTCAAGACCGTGTGCGAGGCGCTGGAGGCGAGACTGGATGCAAAGTCCGAATGAAGAAGGCGTCAGCGAGTTGCTGCCTGAGGTCTTGTCCGGCCTGATGCGGCGGCTGGACCCGGCGCTGGGCGAGGCGGCGGCTGCTGCAATCGGTGCGCTGATCCGTGCCAACCGCGCCGGCCATGTGTGCCGGCGCGTACCCGATGCACAGAGCCGGCGCGAACTTGCCGCCAGCCCTTTGCTTGCCCGCCCCGGCGGCTATGCCCCTCTGGTGCTGGACGAGGCCGGCCGCTTGTATTTTGCCCGCCACTGGTGGTTTGAAAAAGAGCTGGCCGAGCGTCTGGCCGCCTTGGCCGGGCACCAGGATGACGTCGATCCGCTACGGGTCGCCGCCTTGCTGGACGCGCTGTTTGCCCCGACTGATGAAGGCGCGGCCGACCGTCAGCGTCTGGCGGCGGCTTTGGCGGTACGCCAGCATCTGCTGGTGATTTCCGGCGGCCCAGGTACCGGCAAGACCACCACCGTGGTGCGCCTGTTGGCGATGCTGGCGGCCCTGTCGCCGCGTCCGCTGGTGATGGGCATGGCGGCCCCCACCGGCAAGGCGGCAGCGCGCCTGTCCGAATCGATGCGCGGCGCGCGTGCGGCGCTGGATGTCGATGCACGGGTCAAGGCGCAATTGCCGGAAGATGCGCAAACCCTGCACCGGCTGATCGGTCTGCTGCCCGGGCGCGACACGCCGCGTTATCACGCAGGCAACCCGCTGCCGCTGGACGTGCTGGTGATAGACGAAGCCTCGATGGTGGACCTGACCCTGATGCACGATACCGTGGCCGCCTTGCCTGCACATGCGCGCCTGATCCTGCTGGGCGATCGCGACCAGCTGGCTTCGGTCGATGCCGGTGCGGTGCTGGGCGATGTGGCCGGGCGCGAAGCGTGGAGCAGCGATACGCTGGCGTGGCTGGCAGCGGCCGGCCTCACCGCGCCGGGTGCGGCTACCGCCGCCCAGCCGCTATCGGACACGGTGGTCTTTCTCACCCGCAGCCATCGCTTTGGCGCAGATAGCGGCATCGGTCGTTTGGCGCGGGCAGTGAATAGCGGTGACGAGCAGGGTGTATTGGCGCTGTTGGCCGATGAAAACTATCCCGATATCGAATGGCGGGCGGCATTTGCGCCGGATGATGACGAGCATTACCGTGAGCGGGCCGCCTATTTTGCGCAGGTGCACGCCGGTGCCGATGCTGCGCCGGTGTTTGCCGAATTCCTGCGCTTTATGCTGCTGACCGGCGAGAAGCGTGAAGTGGCGCGCCTTAATCT
>NZ_JBOFOO010000261.1:0-3832 GCF_051659485.1 Craterilacuibacter sp.
GATGTTTGAGGCAAATCAAAGATGGTCTACCTGTTTCTGATACAAACTAACCCAATGTGATAGTTATTTAGTATTTGCTAATATTTAGGAAAATACATTTAAATATCCATGCGGACAGTTTTCCAGGAATCCCCCTTTACGTTCCGCGTGAAGCGAGAAAGATTCCGGATTGATTGTCGTGGCAGTTGCATCCGCCACATCATCCATTCGTATCAGGAGAAATAGATCATGCCTTGTTATTCGCGCTTATTGCCCCTTGCTGTCAGCTGTGCCCTGCTGTCTGCGCCTGCCCTGGCTGCCGAGCCAAGCGGAACCCTGAAAAAAATCAAGGATTCCGGCACCATCGTGCTTGGACACCGTGATTCTGCTATCCCTTTTGCCTACCTTGCCGGTGGTAAACAGCCGGTAGGCTACTCGCTGGATCTTGCCCAGCATGTCGTCGATGCGGTGAAGAAAGAGTTGGGTATGCCGAATCTGCAGGTGCGTTACAACATGGTCACCGGCCAGACACGTATTCCGCTATTGCAGAACGGCACCGTCGATATCGAGTGTGGCGCCACGACCAATAATGTCGAGCGTCAGCGTCAGGTTGATTTCTCGGTCGGTATTTTTGAAATCGGTACCCGATTGCTGGTGAAGAAAAATTCCGGCATCAAGGATTTTGCCGATCTCAAGGGCAAGAACGTCGTGGTATCTGCCGGTACGACGGGTGAGCGTCTGATGCGGTCTATGAATGCCAGCCAGAAACTGGGCATGAACATCGTGGCGGCAAAAGATAATGGCGAGTCTTTCCTGATGCTGGAGTCCGGCCGGGTCGTCGCCTTCATGACCGACGATGCCATGCTGTACGGTGAGCGTGCCAAGGCCCGCAATCCGGCCGATTGGGTGGTGGTGGGCAAGCCGCAATCGACCGAGATCTATGGCTGCATGCTGCGCAAGGGGGATGCGCCGTTCAAGGCGCTGGTGGACAAGGCCATCGTGAATACCTATAAGTCGGGCCAGATCAACGCGATCTACGCCAAATGGTTCATGAAGCCGATTCCGCCTAAGAATCTGAATTTGGGCTTCCCGATGTCGTCCGAACTCAAGGCGCTGATTGCCAAACCATCTGACCAGCCTGCCGCAAACTGATTCCTGATGTCATAATAATAAAAGGGGGGCATTCGCCCCCTTTATTTGATGGAGTTGTGCATGAATTACAACTGGGACTGGAACATCTTCTTCAAGTCCACCGGAATCGGTGACGAGATTTATCTCGACTGGTTTATCTCCGGCCTGGGCTGGACACTGGCGCTCGCGTTAGCTGCCTGGGCTATTGCCCTGCTGCTGGGTGGCCTGCTCGGTGTGATGCGGACCTTGCCCAATAAATGGCTGTCCGGTATTGCAACCGGCTATGTCGAACTGTTTCGTAACATACCCTTGCTGGTGCAACTGTTTATCTGGTACTTCGTGGTACCGGACTACTTGCCGGAACAGACCGAAATCTGGTTCAAGCAGGAACTGAACCCGGCGCTATCGGCTTATATCTCGGTCGTGATCTGCCTTGGGCTGTTTACGGCGGCACGGGTGTGCGAGCAGGTACGTACTGGCATTCAGGCGCTACCCAAGGGACAGGCGAATGCGGCGATGGCGATGGGCTTTTCTACCGCCCAGGTGTATCGCCATATCCTGCTGCCACAGGCATTCCGCGTGGTGATTCCGCCGCTGACATCCGAGTTTCTGAATGTATTCAAGAACTCGTCGGTCGCATCGCTGATCGGCCTGATGGAAATCCTGGCGCAAGCCAAGCAGACCGCTGAATTTTCGGCCAATATCTTTGAGGCCTTCACGCTGGCCACACTGATTTACTTCACGCTGAATATGAGCATCATGAAGGTGATGAGTATGGTCGAGAAACGCGTGCGTATTCCGGGCATGATGGTTGAGGGAGGCAAGTGATGGACTTTTCGCAGATTATTCCTGCCCTGCCCGACCTGATGGACGGCATGTGGCTGACCTTGAAGCTGATGCTGATGGCCGTTGTCGGCGGCGTGGCGCTGGGGACGGTGCTGGCGCTGCTGCGCCTGTCCAGTAACCCGCTGTTGTCCGGGTTGGCCAAGGCCTACGTTAACGTGTTCCGTTCCGTGCCCCTGCTGCTGGTCATCATCTGGTTCTATCTGGCTGTACCTATGCTGCTGAACTGGATCACCGGCGACTTTGTCTCGATAGGCGCATTTACCTCGTGTCTGGTGGCCTTCATGATGTTCGAGGCGGCCTACTATTGCGAAATCGTACGTGCCGGTATCCAGTCGATAGCCAAGGGCCAGGCCAACGCGGCCTATGCGCTGGGAATGACCTATAGCCAAGCTATGCGGCTGGTCATCCTGCCGCAGGCCTTCCGCAAGATGATGCCGCTATTGCTGCAGCAGTCGATCATCCTGTTTCAGGATACCTCGCTGGTGTACGCTGTCGGCCTGATGGATTTCCTCAGTAGTGCGCGTTCGCGTGGCGACATCCTTGGCATGCCACATGAGTTCCTGCTGTTTGCCGGGGCGGTTTATTTTGTAGTGAGCTTTGCTGCTTCGCGCGGCGTCAAACATTTGCAAAAGAGGTTGGCAGTATGAGTACGATGATTTCCATCAATAAGGTCAACAAGTGGTATGGCGATTTTCAGGTGCTGACCGATTGCAGCACCTCGGTTTCCAAGGGTGAGGTGGTCGTTGTGTGCGGCCCATCCGGCTCGGGTAAGTCTACGCTGATCAAGTGCGTTAATGCGCTGGAGCCGTTCCAGAAAGGCGAAATCGTCGTTGATGGCATTTCGGTAGGCGATCCCAAGACCAATTTGCCCAAGTTGCGTAGCCGCGTGGGCATGGTATTCCAGCACTTTGAACTGTTTCCGCATCTGACTATTGTGGAAAATCTGGCCATTGCCCAGATCAAGGTATTGGGCCGCTCGCAGGATGAAGCGACGGACAAGTCCATCAAATTGCTGGATCGCGTTGGTCTGAAGGCACATGGGCACAAGCATCCGGGGCAACTGTCCGGTGGCCAGCAGCAACGTGTCGCCATTGCCCGTGCACTGGCGATGGATCCGATCTGCATGCTGTTTGACGAGCCTACGTCGGCACTGGACCCGGAGATGATCAATGAAGTGCTGGATGTGATGACCGAACTGGCCAAGGAAGGGATGACCATGATGTGCGTGACCCATGAAATGGGCTTTGCCCGTCGCGTGGCAGACCGTGTCATCTTCATGGACCGTGGCTATATCGTCGAGGATTGCAGCAAGGACGACTTCTTCGGTACGCCACGCTCCGAGCGTGCCCAGCAGTTCCTGTCCAAGATCCTGCAACACTGATCCCGCGATTGTTGCTGCAAAAACGGCCTGTGCTGATGCACAGGCCGTTTTTTATTGTGGGGTGATGCCTGTTGTTGTGGAAAAGTGGGCGGTGTTGTTGGCGGTGGTACTGAATGAGTTATCCACAGCCGTTCAAGTGCAGGACCCTTGTCGTGTGTTTCACTGCATTTCATGCGGGCGCTGTGGATTTTGTTGAGAGCAGGCTTACTTATCCACAAGACCGCTATTTTGGGTTGGTGTTTTTATATGGGCTTTCTTATGGCCTGATGGGGCTTAGCCCCCATTTCTTGAGAACATGTAATTTAAAGCAAGAATAACGTACAAATTTAATCATCAATTACGTAATTATTTTAGTAAGCCCTCTGTCGAGGGCTGATGGTTCACATCAGTTCATCCCATAACATCCACAGTGCCGTGGCTGCCATCAGCATGGCCATGCCAAAATTGAACAGGCGCAGATGGTGTGCCTGTTGCAGATAACGGCGCAGGCGATCA
>NZ_JBOFOO010000262.1:0-10275 GCF_051659485.1 Craterilacuibacter sp.
CCGTATTTCTGGGTGTCGTAGCGGAAAGTATCGAAATCAAGCTTACCGCGGGTATTGACGAACGCATCCTGCTCGCTGGTGACGATCTGGTAGTGCAGCTTGCTCAGCTCGATATCGGAGGGTTTGAGCTCTCCGGACGGGTTGATAAATTCGCCTACGCGTACCCGGGTCACCAGATAAATCAGCTCGTTGAGCTTGATGCTGTAAGGGATGCCTTCCTTCCAGCCCAGCTTGATGTTGCCGACCGATAGCTCGCCAGTGCCCAGACGTACGCCGCTGTCGCCGGGGCGTACATCCGACAGATAACGCACGCCGTCAAAGGCAAAACGTCCTTTACTGGCGGCATCGAGGACAAACCCCGGCGAGTCGGCCTCCAGCAGGTATTCTTTGAAGCCGCGTCCATAGTCGACCTTGAGGTCGAAGCCCTGCCAGTTCATCTTGACGCCGGCCAGCGTTTCTTCGTAATCGAACTTGGGAATATTGACCTTGAGTTCACCGCCGCCGCCAAAGCCCAGACGGTTGATGACGGTAATCGGCTCGGCTTCGCCAAAGAAACGCGATAGCGTCTTGCGCGTAGCCGGGCTCATGTCGAATTCGGTGGTAACCAGTGCCCGTGCCGGAATCAGGTTAAAGCCGGAAAGACCGGGCAGGGGACCATGCTGGACCTTGTTGGTGTAACGCAGCGTGCCAGCCAGCAGCGGGCGCAGGTTTTCCGGCAATGCACCCAGATAAGGGCCGAGCAGGTTTTTGTTCAGCTCAAGCTCGGTGGTTTCGGTCGAGGAGAACCAGCCGCGCTGATAGCTGTGCGACTTGATGGTAAACATCGACATGCCGGATAGCAGGCGGTGCTGCTCGCTTAGCGTCTCCTCGGCCTTGATGCCTGCCCAGTAGGAAAAGCCGCCATAAAGGGCGGCAAAGGTCACGGCGCTTGCTGCTGCCAGTTTCCAGCTTTGTTTCTTGATGTTCACGGGTCCTGCCTGAGAATAAATCCAGACTGGCATCTTACAATATTCGGCTCCGGCTGACGATGGCCATCCCCTGCAATAAAAATAGCCATGCCATAAAAATAAAAGATAGAATCGAGCAATCTGTCTAATTCAAGGTGCAAGCTCGAGATGCAGTGGCTTAATGGTTTGTTAGATCTTCCCTGGTGGGGCTATATAGTGGTGGCGCTGGGCTTGACCCATATCACGATTGCGGCCGTGACTATCTTTCTGCACCGCCATCAGGCACACCGTGCGCTGGATTTGCATCCGCTTCCCAGCCACTTCTTTCGTTTCTGGTTATGGCTGACAACGGGCCAGGTGACCAAAGAGTGGGCCGCTATTCATCGCAAGCATCACGCCAAGTGCGAGACGGCTGAAGATCCGCACAGTCCTGTGGTGCTGGGAATACGTAAGGTCTTGTGGCAGGGCGCCGAGTTGTACCGCTCCGCCTGCAAGGATAAAAGCATTATGGAGAAGTTCGGTCACGGTACGCCCGACGACTGGATAGAGCGCAACTTGTACACGCGTCACACCGGCAAGGGGGTGGTGCTGATGCTGATTATCAATCTGGTGCTATTCGGGCCTGCCGGGCTGTCGATCTGGGCGGTACAGATGCTGTGGATTCCGTTCTGGGCTGCCGGCGTGATCAACGGTATCGGCCACTACTGGGGCTACCGTAACTTCGAAAATGAAGATGCGGCGACCAATATCGTCCCGTGGGGCATTCTGGTGGGCGGTGAAGAGCTGCATAACAACCACCATACTTTTGGTACCTCGGCCAAACTGTCGTACAAATGGTTCGAGTTCGATATCGGCTGGATGTATATCCGCATCCTCGAGATTCTGCACCTGGCCAAGGTGCGCAAGGTGGCGCCGCGCCTGATCGTGGATGCCAACCGCAATGTGGTGACGGCTGATAGCCTGCAGGCGGTGATTGCCAATCGTTACGCCATTGCCGCACGTTATGCGCGTGAGCTCAAGGCGGTGTATCACAGCGAACTGGCCAAAATCCACGTGCCCGAACTGGGCGGGCCGGCAATCAGTGGCAAGATGAAGATCTGGCTCAAGCAGGATGCCAAGGACACGCCGGAGGCCGAGCGCGCGCAACTGGCTCAGGTGCTGGCACATAGTGACGTACTCACTACGGTGTACAGTATGCGTCAGGAGCTGACCCGCTTGTGGGAGCGTTCTACCCTGACGCGCGAGCAGCTGGTCAAGGAGTTGCAGGACTGGTGTATTCGTGCCGAGCAAAGCGGCATTGCTGCGCTGGAAGAGTTTAGCCGCAAGTTGCGCGGGGCAGCGCTGGCCTGATTGCGCTATTCTGTTTCGGCAACGGCCTTCTTGTCATGGAGGGCCGTTTTGCATTCGCGGGCGGGATGGGTACACTATGCTTTTGTCACTTACATATTAACAAAGGATTGCCATGTCTTTATATCGCCACAAAGCCGGTGCGCGTCTGGCCGAAGCCGTTGTCAGCAATGGCCTGATCTTTATGGCCGGTCAGGTACCGGAAAACACCGAGGCGGATGCCCAGGCGCAAACCGCCAATGTACTGGCCCAGATCGACGCCATACTGGCTGAACTGGACTCGAGCAAGGCCAAGCTGGTGGATGCGACGATTTATCTGGCGGATCTGGCCGATTACGCGGCGATGAATGCGGCGTGGGATGCATGGGTGATTCCGGGGCAGACTCCGGCGCGTGCTACGGTACAGGCCAAGCTGGCTAATCCGGCATGGAAGGTCGAAATCAAGGTTGTTGCCGAGCGCTGAGCGACACCCCGTAATCAAAAGCCCCGCTGCGAAAGTAGCGGGGCTTTTGTGTTTAATGGCCGGCGTCCACCACCGTGCCGCCACCGGCAGGCTTGAATGGCGGCCTGGCAAACCAGACCACGACGGTTAGGGCGATAAACAGAATGGCACACAGCCAGAAGATCTCGTTGGCCGAGATGAAGAAACCCTGACGGGTGATGTCGTTTGCAATCAGGGCAGCAGCTTGCTGCTGGCTGAGTCCGGCCGCCTGCATCTGTGTCAGTGCCGTACCGGTGTTGGCATCGTAGACCGACACATTGCTGGCCAGCGTTACATGGTGTACCGCTTCACGCCGTTCCCACAAGGTGGTGATCAGCGAGGTGCCGATCGAGCCGGACAGGGTGCGCATGAAGTTGGACAGGCTGGAGGCGCTGGCAATCTGGTCTGCCCTGAGTCCGGCCAGCGAGATCATGGTCAGCGGCATGAAAAAACCGGCTACGGCAATGCCCTGAATGAACTGCGGCCACACCACCCAAGCGAAGTCCATCTGCGGGTTAAAAGTGGTGCGCCAGTAAAAGCATACCGCAAACATGAGAAAGCTGGCGGTGACGATCCAGCGCAAGTCCAGTCGCTGCGCATTTTTGCCGATGATGGGCGACAGGATGACCGGCAAAATGCCGATAGGTGCCATCGCCAACCCGGCCTGTGTAGCGGTATAGCCCATCTGCGTCTGCAGCAAGAGCGGCATCAGCACCACCGTACCAAAGTAAAGCATGAAGCCTACGCTCAGGCACAGCACGCCGACGCGGAAGTTGCGGTGGCGGAACAGGCTCAGGTCGACCACGGGGTGCGGATTGTGTTTTTCCCAGACCACCAGATAGGCCAGCGCAATCACGGCCACCAGTGTCAGCGCGATGATTTCCCCCGAGGAAAACCAATCCAGCTCTTTGCCGCGGTCCAGCATGATTTGCAAGGCACCCACGCCGAGCACCAGCAGTACCAGCCCGATGGTGTCTATCGGCTGGGCCGTGATGGCCGTTTCGCGTCCCTTGAGTTCTTTCCAGCTGATGGCGATTGCGGCCAGACCGATGGGCACATTGATAAAGAATATCCAGCTCCAGTGCCAGTTATCCGAGATCCAGCCGCCTAGGATAGGCCCGAAAATGGGCGCGACGATCACCGTCATCGACCATAAGGCCAGTGCCATTCCCTTTTTCGCATCCGGGTAAGCCGCCAGCAACAGGCTTTGCGATAGCGGAATCATCGGGCCTGCCAGTGCGCCTTGCAGTACGCGGAACAGAATCAGCGCTTCAAGATTGGGCGCCACGCCGCACAGCCATGAGGTCACGACAAAGCCCAAGGTGGAAAACAGGAACAGCCTGACTTCGCCCAGCCGCTTGGCCAGCCAGCCGGTAATCGGGATGGCAATGGCGTTGGCGACGGCGAAGGAGGTTATCACCCAGGTGCCCTGGCTCGCCGAGGCGCCGAGGTTGCCGGCGATGGTGGGGATGGCGACGTTGGCAATGGTAGTGTCCAGTACCTGCATGAACACGGCCAGCGACAAGGCCAGCGTGACCCAGGCGCGGCGCGCACCTTCTAGTGGTGGTAGCGGCATGCTTTATCCTTACTGACCCAGATTGGCCGCGATGATCTGGGCGACCTGAGCGTTGGCTCGCGCCAGTTGGCCGCTGTAGATATCGGTCGACAATTGCGGCTTGCCCGCCGGTGCTTTGCTGACCAGCGGGCCGCTGGTGTCGGAAATATCGACGGTCACGTTCATCGACAGACCCAGGCGCAGCGGATGCTGTTGCAGTTCTGCCGGATCCAGCGCAATGCGTACCGGTACGCGCTGTACCACCTTGATCCAGTTGCCGGTGGCGTTCTGTGCCGGTAATAAGGAGAACACGCTACCGGTGCCGGCGGCCAGTCCCACCACCTTGCCTTTGAAGCTCACATCGCCACCGTAAACATCGGCATGTACGGTTGCACTCTGGCCGATGCGCAGGTTTTTCAGCTGGCTTTCCTTGAAGTTGGCATCCACCCACATACTGTTCATCGGCACCAGTGCCATCAGCGGAGTGCCGGGCTGGATGCGCATGCCCAACTGGGCACTGCGTCTTGCGATCTGGCCTTGGGCCGGCGCCAGGACACGGGTGCGCTCCACGGCGAGCGCCGCTTCACGTACCACGGCGGCGGCACGTGCCACTTGCGGGTGCTTGGCCACCGTGTCCGACATGATGAGTTCGCGTTGCGCTTTCAAATCGGCTTCGGCCACCTGCAAGGCTGGGCGGGCGCCGTTGACGGCTTCGCGTGCATGTTGCAGTTCTTCCTGGCCGATGGCGTCATCTTGTCTTGCCTGCTCGCGGCGCTTGAGGTCGCCTTCGGTACGGGACAGCGCCGTGCGGCGCTCGGCAACGATGGCTTCGAGTTTACTCTGCCCGGTGATCAGGGTTCGGGTTTGACGCACGGCCTGAGCCAGCTCGGCTTTGGCGCGTACCAATGCGAGTGTGGTATCGGCAGGGTCCAGTTGTAGCAGTACGCTGCCGGCCTCGACTTGCTGGGTGTCTTCGGCCCCAATGGCGGTAATGGTGCCGCCGATCTGGGCCGATACTGGAATCTGGTTGCCGGCGGCGTAGGCGTCATCGGTGCTTTCCTTGCCCTTAAGAAACAGCAGCCAGTAGGTCAAGAGCACAATGCCGACAAGCGCAACGGCCAGTGTTAGTTTCAGCAGGGCTTTGTTGCGGGCTGTTTTGTCTTTGGTGGGCATTTACTTGTTCTCCATTGCGGTGCTGCCGGCCAATGCGCGCAGCAGGACAGTCTGTGCCTGCAGTTGGCGTGCATGGGCTTCGTTGTTCTCCAGCGCAGCCGCCAAAGTGTGGCGCTGGTCATTGATGTTCTGGCTGGGGGCGATCAGCCCGCTGGCTAGCCGGCTGTGACTGCGGCGTGCAATGCGCGCCTGCGTCACGAGCGCAGCGCGGGTCGCTGTATACGCCTGCTGACTGCCTTGAGTCTGGCTGACGCTGTCGGCCGCTTCTTGTATCGCAGCCAGCAGTGTCTGGTTGTAAGACGCGATGGCCGCGTCGTAGTGCGCGCTGCGCGCATCCAGTGCGGCATTGAGCGCGCCGGAATGAAATAAGGGCAGCGTGAACCCGGGGGTGATGGCGCTGGCAAGCGCGCCTCTGCTGAACAGGTCGCCCAGGTTCTGTGCCTGTAGTCCGGCAACCGCACCCAGTGTTACATCCGGGTAGAAATCGGCCTTGGCGGCCTTGATGCCGGATGCTGCGGCTTCGACCCTAGCCTGTTGTGCCATGATGTCCGGGCGGCGCGCCAGTGCGCGTGTACTGAGCTGACTGCTGTCCAGCTGCCACTGTGGCAGCGGGTGCAGCGGCAATCCGGCCAATTGTGTGTCGGGCAGGGTGGTGAGGGCCGCGAGCGCGTGACGCGCTTGGGCAATACGGATATTGGCGGTAGCCAGACGTGTAGCCAGTTGCTGTTGCTCGCGCAGCACGCTGTCGCTGGCATCTCCCGAGGCGATGCCGGAGGCTACCAAAGCCTGTGCCTGCTTGAGCTGGCTGGCGAGCAAGCCCTGATCTTGCTGTAGTAGTTGCAGGCTATGTCGGGCCGCCATGTATTCGAAGTACTGGGCGGTGACGGCGCTGGCCAGCCAGTTGCGGCTGTCTTCGGCTTCTAGCCGGGCGGCCTGTTGCTGGCTGTTGGCGGCGGCAAGCAGGGCGCGGGTCTTGCCCCAGAAATCCAGCCGCCAGGATAGATTCAGCGAAAGCTGGTTTAGCGAAAACCAGTTGCCGGCAAGTGGCGGTGGTAGCAGACCATATTCCGAGATGCGCAGGCGCTGGTGTGAGGCCTGTAAATCCAGTTGCGGGCCATCACCGGCATCCGTCAGTGCGAGATTGGCGCCGGCCTGGCGGATGCGGGCTTGTGCCAGCGTCAGTGATGGATGAGCCGCAAGGGCATGGTCTATCAGCTGGTTAAGCTCTTTCTGTTGCAATGCCTTCCACCATGCGCCCTGTGCCTGAACCGGTTGCCGGGCGCCGGCATCTAGCCCATAGCTGGCTGGCGTCAGCTCAATGGCGCGGGGTTGGCCGTCCTTCATGTTTGCGCAAGCAGACAGCAGCAGTAGCGCACAGCCGGCAAGTAGGGGCAGTTTAGTTCGATAGTGATTTATTTTGTAATTCATGTGATAGTCACTTTGGTTACTATATGGGCGTGCAAGCACGCTATGCGCGCCGGCTTTAGCCGGTCAGGCGTGCCAGTAGTTTGCGCTCCAGAGTTTCGAGTTGCCGGCGTTCATCGCTGGAAAAGTCCTGCCATAGCTCCTTGAGGCGGGCACGTTGCACCGGCAGAACTTGCTGGATAAGAGCAAGGCCGGATACCGTCAAGGCCAGTTCGGTTTTACGCCTGTCACCCGGGCAGGGGCGCCGCTGGATCCAGCCTTTCTTTTCCAGTTCGTCGACTACACGAGTGGCATTGGTGCGGGAGAAGGTCATGGCAGACGAAATATCTGACGGGCTGACCCGCTCGTCCGGACAGGAGTAAATCAGCATCAGGGCCATCCACATGGTTTCGTTCAGCTCGTAAGGTTTGAGCGAGGCGTTGAACCAGGCATCGAGTTGCAACTGGGTATAAAAGTGCAGGCGCGTGAGGGTGACTTCTTCACGCGGGGAGCCTGGCATCTTGCTGGCAATACGATCAACCGCATCTTCCAGTTGAACGAGGGGAGTGCAGGGTAGGATGGATTCTGTCATGCCCTTGATGGTAACGGGCGTGACAAAATTGCTCAAGCAATTTATGTGTTTTGCGTCAGCCAGTGATCAATGGCGGTACAGGCTGGAGTGAGCAGATCCGGCATCATGCAGTCCAGCTCTATTTTGTCCATGGCGCGTAGCCATGTCAGTTGGCGTTTGGCTAATTGGCGTGTAGCGGCAACGCCCTTGTCGATAAAGCTGGCGCTATCGTATAAGCCATCCAGATGCTCCCAGGCCTGACGGTAACCGACGCAGCGCATGGATGGCAGTGTCAGCGTGAGTTCGGGGTATTTCTGGCGCAGGGCGTTTACTTCGTCCAGAAAACCGGCCTGCAGCATGAGTTCGAAACGCAGGGCGATACGCTGGTGTAGCCATGCGCGCTCGGATGGAATCAGTGCCAATGGCAGCATATCGAATGGTGCGGCATCGGTGCGCCCCTGCGCATGCAGTGACGACAGTCGCTGGCCTGAAAGTTCGATCACTTCCAGTGCCCGCTGGATGCGCTGCGCATCCCCCGGTGCCAGTCGTGCGGCGGTGATGGGGTCAAGTTCTGCCAGACGTGCATGCATGGCCGGCCAGCCCAGTTCGGCGGCCTCCTGGTCTAGACGTGCCCGCAGCATTGCATCGGCCTGCGGCAGTTCGGACAGACCTTCGCGCAAGGCCTTGAAGTAGAGCATGGTGCCGCCGGCCAACAGCGGAATATTGCCGCGCGCGCTGATTTCGTGAATCAGCCGCGTCGCGTCGTCGTTGAACTGGGCTGCCGAGTAGGCCTCGGTCGGTGCAATGATGTCGATCAGGTGATGTGGGCAGGCGGCCATTTCCGCCATGCCGGGTTTGGCTGTGCCGATGTCCATGTCGCGGTAGACCAGTGCCGAGTCGACGCTGATGATTTCCAGCGGATAGCGGCGGGCCAGTTCCAGTGCCAGACCGGTTTTGCCCGAAGCCGTAGGCCCCATGAGCAGAATGGCGCGGGGAGTCGATGTCATGATGTGTTGTCTTTTAATAAGGGCGGTGTGCATGGTTCAGGCGAATTGCAGTGCCCAGGCTTCGACGTCGGCCAGAATGTTTTGCTTGCGCTCATCCGCAGTCGGCAGCAGTTCGGCAATCTCGTTCATGCAGTTTTCTAGGGTGCGCCCCGGCGGGCAACCCTCGTTCAGTTTCTTGTAGCACCAGTGCTGCCAGCCTTGCTGTTCTTGTGGTGTCAGCGAGTCAGGATAGTTGCGTGCACGGTAGCGCAATAGCAGTCGTCCTAGTTGCGGGTCGGTAAACGCCGGTTTTTCTGCGGCCAGCGCCGTTGCCGAGAGTGTACGCAGGTGCTCCAGAGTGCGTCTGTCGGCCGGTGATACAAAACCGCCATATAAGGCTTCGTCGACATCCAGCGGGGGCATGGCTTCGCGCCGGTATACGGCTTTCCATAAACTATCGAGTGGCGGCAGGGCATGTGCGTTTTTTGCGTGCAGCAGGGCAAGGTCGATGGAAACGCCCAGTTCTTCTGCTCGCGCTGCGGTGAGTACACGCATATCCCGGCATACAAACGGAGATTTGTTGATATGGATAGTCTTCAGCGGCAGACGCTGCAAGCCGGCGCTTTCCAGTTCTTCACGGGAGCTGAACAGGCGCTGGCGGATGATGTCGGCGCTTAGGCCTGCCAACTCTTGCGGGTCATGCGCCAGATCCCAGACGATGACTTCATTCTTGTTGGTCGGATGTTCTGCCAGCGGCCAAACCAGCGCCAGATTGCCGCGTGCAGCGCCATACATGCCCGAAATATGAATAAATGGTGCCGGCGCATGTAGGCTGATCTGGTGGCGCACGCTGTCTTTTTTGCGCAGGGCAAGGCAAAAATCGAATAGCTTGGGCTGGCGCTGGCGGAATAGGCGTGCCAGCGCCAGTGTTGCACGGACATCGGATAAGGCATCATGTGCCGCTTCATGCTGGATGCCGTTGGCTGCGGTCAATTTTTCCAGCTTGAAACTGGGTAACTCATCCTCGCCTTGTGGCCAGACTATCCCGTCAGGGCGTAGTGCGTGCATCGCGCGTGCCACATCCAGAATGTCCCAGCGTCCGCATTCGTTCTGCCATTCACGGGCATAAGGGTCCATCAGGTTGCGCCAGAACAGGAAGCGGGTAACCTCGTCATCGAAGCGTATCGAGTTGTAACCGACGCCTATTGTTCCCGGACGGGAAAACTCGCGCAGGATAACGGCGGCGAATTCATTTTCAGCCACACCGTGCTCCTGACAATACTGTGGGGTGATACCGGTAATCAGGCAGGCCTCGGGCGAGGGGAGAAAGTCGGGGCTGGGGCGGCAATAAAGCATGACCGGCTCCTCGATCTCGTTGAGTTCGCTATCGGTTCGTATGCCTGCAAATTGTGCGGGTCTGTCCTGGCGCGGAATAGCGCCAAATGTTTCATAGTCGTGCCAGAGAAAGGTATGGGCATGCATGATGGTGTAGCCGGTATATAGGAATGGTTGCGATTGTCGCATTGATGCTCGTTTGCGGCTATCTGGTAACCCAAGTGTAGATAGTCGGGTGTTGCCGTTTGTGTGTGTGCTTGTGTTTGTCTTTTTAAATCATCAAGATAGCGGTGATTGCGTGTTGTGTTTAGATTTTGTTAGTGTTTTATCGTCCTGCAATGCTTGACGCCCCTGCCTGTAGTGCGTATATTTCGCCTCCTCAGCTGACGCCGCAAACGAAACAAGCGGATAGGCACTGCTCTTTAACAACACGAACAACCGATAGGTGTGAGTGCTTGGCGATGCCAAACACTCGC
>NZ_JBOFOO010000263.1:0-11817 GCF_051659485.1 Craterilacuibacter sp.
CGGGATTCGGGATTCGGGATTCGGGATTCGGGATTCGGGATTCGGGATTCGGGATTCGGGATTCGGGATTCGGGATTCGGGATTCGGGATTCGGGATTCGGGATTCGGGATTCGGGATCAGTGTTGCGAACCGACCCAAGCACGTCAACACCGCGGCTCCCGATTCCCGGCTCCCCGTTCCCGAAAAACGCAAGCCGCCAGCCTCCCGCGATTCCCTATTCCCTATTCCCTATTCCCTATTCACCCTATACGCACAACCCTATTGTCATCGTCGTTTTTCGCAACGCAACATATGAGATAGAATAAAGGCATTATCATCATCCCACGCTGGTAGCCTTGATGAACGCCCCCGCCCATCCGCGCGTCCGTGAAATTCCGTACAACTACACCTCGTATTCCGATCGTGAAATCATCATCCGCCTTCTGGGCGCGCCGATGTGGGACTTGCTGGATGCGCTACGCAAAGAACGTCGCACCGGCCGCTCGGCACGCATGCTGTTCGAAGTACTGGGCGACATCTGGGTAGTGGACCGCAATCCCTATCTGGTCGACGACTTGCTGGACAACCCCAAGCGACTGGCGGCACTGACCGAGGCCATGCGCCACCGTCTGGCCGAAATCGAAAAGCGTCGCGACGGCAATGACAAGGTCGGCCAGATGATCGCGGCGGCGCATGCGGCGGTTAATACCTTCGAATCCCGTTTCAACGAGACGCGCGAATTGCGCGCCCGTAGCCTCAAGGCACTGGGCAAACATACCCGGCGCGACAATATCCTGTTCGATGGCCTCGCGCGGGTATCGCATGTGACCGACGCGACTGACTGGCGCGTCGAGTATCCGTTCGTGGTGCTCAGTCCGGACAGTGAAGCAGAAATCGCCCCGCTGGTGCGTAGCTGCATCGCGCTGGGGCTGACCATCATCCCGCGTGGCGGTGGCACCGGCTACACCGGCGGCGCCGTGCCGCTGGACCGCAAGAGCGCGGTGATCAATACCGAAAAGCTGGACCAGCATCGCGGCGTCGAATACATCGACCTGCCGGGGCTGGAGGGCAAACGCGCCACCATACAATGCGGTGCCGGCGTGGTGACCGCACGCGTGTCCGAAGCGGCATCGGCTGCCGGCCTCGTGTTTGCCGTCGACCCGACCTCGGCCGAGGCCTCGTGCATCGGCGGTAACGTGGCGATGAACGCCGGCGGCAAGAAGGCGGTGCTGTGGGGCACCACACTGGACAACCTCGCCTCCTGGCGCATGGTCGATCCGGATGGCAACTGGATGTTCATCGAGCGGCTGAACCACAACTACGGCAAGATCCACGATGTAGCCAGCGCGACCTTCCGCGTCACCCGTCTCAAGGACGATATGCAGACGGTCATTTCCAGCGAAGAGCTGGTGATACCGGGCAGCGCCTTCCGCAAAGTGGGACTGGGCAAGGATGTGACCGACAAATTCCTCGCCGGCCTGCCCGGCGTACAGAAGGAAGGCTGCGACGGCATCATCACCAGCGCGCGCTTCGTATTGCACAAGATGCCGGCGCATACCCGCACCGTGTGTCTGGAATTCTTCGGCACCGTGGCACAGGCGACACCGGCCATTGTCGAGATTACCGACTACTTCAAACCGAATGGCGCGGGGCTGTTGTCCGGCGTGCATCTGGCCGGCCTCGAACATCTGGACTGGCGCTATGTGCGCGCGGTCGATTACGCCACTAAGGCCAAGGGCCGCGGCCGGCCCAAGATGGTGCTGATTGCCGACATCGTGTCCGACCATGAACACGCCGTTGGCGAAGCGGCCAGCCAGATCGTGCGCTTTGCCAATACCCGTACCGGCGAAGGCTTTATCGCGGTCACGCCGGAGGCGCGCAAGAAATTCTGGCTGGACCGCTCGCGCACCGCCGCCATCGCCCGCCACACCAACGCCTTCAAGATCAATGAAGACGTAGTCATCCCGCTGGACCGCCTCGGCGACTACTCCGACGGAATCGAGCGCATCAATATCGAACTATCGATCGCCAACAAGCTGCGCCTGATCGATACCCTGCACGACTGGTTCCATGGCCGCCTGCCGCTGGACAAGCAGGGCGTGGACATGGCCAGCGACGAGATCATCGGCGACCGCCGTGCCGCCGCGCTATCGCTTTTGGCCATCACCCGCGACCGCTGGCAATGGCTGCTGGACAATCTGGATGCGCCGTTTAACGACTACACCCAGCGCTGGCCCAAGGCTCCGCTGGAAAAAACACAAGCCCAGCCGGACACCGTGTTCATCGCCATGCGCGACTTTGCGCTGCGGGTGAGCTGGAAGAACGAGCTGTTGTCCGAGTTCGAGACCCTGTTCTCCGGCAAGTCCTACAGCGAAATTCTCGATGCACTGCGCCTCCAGCAACAGAAGGTGCTGCGCGGGCGCGTGTTTGTCGCGCTGCATATGCATGCCGGCGACGGCAATGTGCACACCAACCTGCCGGTCAACTCCGACGACTACGACATGCTGCAGACCGCGCACAAGGCGGTCGCCCGCATCATGGCGCTGGCACGCAGCCTGAATGGCGTCATCTCGGGCGAGCACGGCATCGGCATTACCAAACTCGAATTCCTGACCGAAGAAGAAATCCAGCCGTTCCGCGACTATAAGGCGCGTATCGACCCCAACGGCCACTTCAACCGCGGCAAACTGCTGCCCGGAGCCGACCTTACGATGGCGTATACCCCGTCGTTCGAACTGCTGGGTGCCGAATCGCTGATTCTGGAGCAGTCCGATATCGGCCAGATTTCAGCCTCGGTCAAGGACTGCCTGCGCTGCGGCAAATGCAAGCCGGTCTGCTCGACCCATGTGCCGCGCGCCAACCTGTTGTACAGCCCGCGCAACAAGATCCTCGGCGTCGGCCTGTTGACCGAGGCTTTTTTGTACGAAGAACAGACCCGGCGCGGCGTGTCGCTCAAGCACTTCGAGGAACTGTCCGATGTGGCCGATCATTGCACGGTCTGCCACCGCTGCGCCAAGCCCTGCCCGGTCAATATCGACTTCGGCGATGTCTCGGTCGCGATGCGCAATTTCCTGCGCAAAACCGGCAACAAGTCGTTTAACCCGGGTACGGCCGTCGGTATGGCGTTCCTGACGGCCAAGGACCCGGCCACCATCAAGGCGATGCGTGTCGGCCTGACCGGTATCGCCTACAAGGCCCAGCGTCTGGGCTTCGAGCTGGGACGCCGCTTTGGCCTGACCCGCAAGCAGGCCGAGCCGCCGGCCTCTACGGTGGGCCCGGCGCCGGTCAAAACCCAAGTGATCCACTTTATCAACAAGCCTATGCCCGGCGGCCTGCCCAAAAAGACGGCGCGGGCACTCTTGGATGTGGAAGACGCCAACGTGGTGCCGGTAATCCGCAACCCCAAAATCACCGAAGACGCGGAAGCCGTGTTCTACTTCCCCGGCTGCGGTTCGGAACGCCTGTTCAGCCAGGTCGGCCTCGCCACCCAGGCCATGCTGTGGCATGTCGGCACCCAGACCGTGCTGCCACCGGGCTACCTATGCTGCGGCTACCCGCAAACGGCATCCGGCTTTGCCGACAAGGGCGAACAGATCACCACCGAGAACCGCGTACTGTTCCACCGCATGGCCAACACGCTCAACTACCTCGATATCAAGACCGTGGTGGTCAGCTGCGGCACCTGCTACGACCAGCTGGCCAAATACCGCTTCGAGGATATCTTCCCCGGCTGCCGCATTATCGACATCCATGAATACCTGATGGAAAAAGGGGTGAAGCTGGAAGGCGTCAGCGGGCAAAAGTATATGTACCACGACCCCTGCCACACGCCGATGAAGGCCTACCAGCCGATCAAGGTGGTCAATGCGTTGATGGGCGGCGGCGTGGCGCTGAATGACCGCTGCTGCGGCGAGTCGGGCACCTTTGCCGCGGCGCGCCCCGATATCGCCACTCAGGTGCGCTTCAGGAAAGAAGAGGAAATCAACAAGGGCCTGGCGGCACTCGGCGAAACCGACAAGCCGGTGAAAATCCTCACCTCTTGCCCGTCCTGCCTGCAGGGCCTGTCCCGCTACAGCCCGGATACAGGTACCGAGGCCGACTATATCGTGGTCGAGATCGCCAAAAATATCCTGGGCGAAAACTGGATGAAGGACTACGTCGACAATGCCCGCAACGGCGGGGTGGAGCGCGTGTTGCTGTAAACCCTATCCATGGCCACCTTCGGGTGGCCATGCTTTAACAATCAGCGGGCTTCGCCTAGGCCTACATACCGAAGCGTGTAGTACCGGCCTGCCCGCTGGCCATGCTGCCGCCCCGGGAGGATAATTCCCAACGAGGCGAAGTTCATTCCTGACGGGAATATTGAACTACGGGCTAAAGAAGAAAAAAGAATAAATTCAGCGAAAACAAATCGTTCTCTGCCCGAATGCTGGCGTCTAAGATGCGTTTTGCCTGCTGGCATATGGATGGCAAGACCGGATGCGTGATCACTTCGGCAAGAACACGAGATGCATGGCTCGCGCCTGATACAGGCAGGGCAGCTGCAAAGTACACAGACACAAACAGAAAGCTTTAAGCCCATGGCCATCCCCGCCAATATGACTGCGGAGCGCGTACTCAGCGTCCGCCACTGGAACGACACCCTGTTCTCGTTCACCTGCACCCGTGATGAAAGCCTGCGCTTTATCAATGGCCAGTTCGTAATGATAGGGCTGGAAGTAAACAGCAAGCCGCTGATGCGCGCCTACTCCATCGCCAGCGCCAACTACACCGAAGATCTGGAGTTTTTCAGCATCAAGGTACAGGATGGCCCGCTCACCTCGCGCCTGCAGCACCTGAAGGAAGGCGATACCGTCCTCGTCAGCCGCAAGCCGACCGGCACCCTGGTACAAGACAATCTGCTGCCGGGCAAGAATCTGTACCTGTTGTCGACCGGCACCGGCCTGGCACCTTTCATGTCCATTATTCAGGACCCGGAAGTCTACGAGCGTTACGACAAGGTGATCCTGACCCACGGCGTGCGCTACAAGAACGAGCTGGCCTACGAAGAGTTCATTACCGAAGAACTGCCCAATAACGAGTACTTCGGCGACATCGTGCGCGAAAAACTGGTCTACTATCCGACCGTCACCCGCGAGCCGTTCCGCAATCAGGGCCGCCTCACCGACCTGATCACCTCGGGCAAGCTGTGTGCCGATATCGGCCTGCCGCAAATGTGCCCGGAAAACGACCGCGTACTGATCTGCGGCAGCCCGATGATGCTGGATGACCTATGCCACATCCTCGACGGCATGGGCTATGCCGAGAGCCCGCGTATGGGCGAGCCCGGCCACTACGCCATCGAGCGCGCCTTCGTCGAAAAATAAGCGGCGACCCGCCATGAAAAAAGGCTGACACGGTCAGCCTTTTTTTATTTGCACCACGCTTAGCGGCGCGTGACCTTCACGATCTGGTAAACGCCGCCGAAGATGGTTTCCTTCTCCCACACGAAATCATCCTTGCAGGTCGCGTAATCGCGGATTTCCTTGCGCCACAAGGCCTCGGCAAACGGCTCCAGAGCGCGATTGACGTACTTGAGCAGCCAGCCTATCGGTTGCCAGGGCTTGGGGCGGTGATAGTCGACAAACACCGCCTCGCCCCCCTTTGCAACCTGACTCAACATATTGTCGACAATGGCAGCCTTGAGTGTGTCCGGTACTTCGTGCAGCAAAAAGAAGCTACACACCAGATCAAACGGCACATCGCCCTGCCAGGTCGAGGCATCGGCACGAATGACTTCGGCCTGCGGCCGGTCGGCCAGCTTGGCGAGGCTATGCTCTATCTGTACCGGCGTGATGTCGGTCAGGGTAAAGTGCCCGGCACGGCCGACCTTGTCTGCCGCACGCTGCACCAGATCGCCATACACATGCGCCACCTGCCACACGCGGCTACCCGGACGGATACGTTCCAGATAGCGGCGCATCAGGCGCTGGTCATTCATGAACAGCAAAGTCGTCACCACGATATTGCGGTCCAAAAGGCCGGCCTTGACCGGATTGACGTAAGCCCAGTCATAGACCTCGGTCATATAGTCGGGCACGCCTTCGTAATAGCTGGCACGCGTACAGCGGGGCGGATTGGTGCTCATCGGAAAACTCCGTTCATATCATGCTTCAAACATATCAGAAACTGATGATATTTTTATTGAGCCAAGCCAAACAATTGCCGGCCAAACACTACACAGGCACATCTTCGCCCGGAGGCGGAGCCGCTTGACGGGTAACCAGAATCTGATCGATCTTGTGATTGTCGATGTCAACCACCTCGAACTTGTAGCCTTCCCACACCACACAGTCGGTCCGCTTGGGAATCTTGCGCAACATATACATCAGGAAACCGGCCACCGTCTCGTAGTTCTCGTCGCCGGGCAGATGATTGATGGACAGAGCCCGCAGCACATCCTCGACCGGCGTCATGCCATCCACCAGCCACGAGCTGTCGTCACGCTTGACGATCTGCTCTTCGATATTCTGCCCGACCAGATCCCCCATCACGGTACTCATCACGTCATTCAGCGTAATCACGCCAACCACCAGCGCGTACTCGTTGAAGATGACGGCAAAGTCCTCGCGTGTACTCTTGAAACGCTCCAGCACCTCGGACAGCGACAGCGTATCGGGAATCATCAAGACATTCTTGATCATCCCCGCCTCTTTCAGCGACATCTTGCTGCCGGAAATCAGCCGGCGCAGGATCTCCTTGGATTCCGCATAACCGATCACACTGTCAATCGAGCTGTCGCACACCAGAAATTTTGAATGCGGCTGCTCGGCGATTTTTTGCTTGATGCTGTCTTCCGATTCATCCAGCTTGAAAAAGACGATGCTCTCGCGTTGCGTCATCGACGACGGAACGGCCCGGTTTTCCAGCTCGAAAATATTCTCTATCACCTGATGCTCGTTCTTGTGCAGCACGCCGGCCTCGGCACCGGCATCCACTACGGCAAAGATATCGGCCGAGGTAATCACATCCTTGTGCATCAAGGGCAAGCCCAATAAGCGGAAGATGGCATTGGCCAGACCATTGAACGCCCAGACCAGCGGCAGCAACAACTTCACACAGAACAGCATCGGGCGCACCACCTTGACCGCCACCCGCTCCGGATAGGTCATGCCGATACGCTTGGGAACCAGATCCGCCAGCAGGATAAACAGGGAAGTCACCAGCAGGAAGGAACACAGAAAACTGACGGTGGTCACCCATGCACCATCAGAAAACAGGCGGAACAGCGCGGTAAACGTCGGCGTAAAAGCGGCCTCACCCAGAATACCGCCCAGAATAGCTACCGCATTCAGCCCGATCTGGACCACGGTAAAAAAGTGCCCGGGCTGCTCCTGCAGGCGCAGCACACGCTCGGCATTGGCATTGCCTTCATCAGCCATCACCCTGAGCCGCATCTTGCGCGATGCGGCAAGAGATATTTCGGAAACGGAAAAAAACGCACTGACCACGATCAGCAGTGCAATAACAGCCATATTGTTTAACAGACTCACAAGGTTCACCTCAATCTCGATGCGGCGCGAAAACTCATTGGGATAGAGTGAATGCGCCCGCAAGCCCGAAAGAGTATAGCAAAGGTCGCTGTGCTACCGTTCGCGCGCGTACAATTCAGTGATAAATGACCATGGAGCAAGCGTGATGAACTGTGAATTATGTACCCCGACTCAGACTGGCGTGTTGTATCAGGATGAGAGGCTGTCCGTCATTCTGGTGGACGATCCGCTTTATCCCGGCTTTTGCCGGGTCATCTGGAAAGCCCATGTGAAGGAAATGAGCGATCTGACGCCTGAAGATGCCGCCTATCTGATGAACTGGGTACTGCGCTGCGAGCGCGCGCTGCGGGAGTTGCTGCAGCCGGAAAAAATCAACCTGGCTAGTCTGGGCAATATGGTGGCGCACCTGCACTGGCATGTCATTCCGCGCTTTGCCGACGATGCCCATTTCCCGGCGCCGGTCTGGGCAAACGCACAGCGCGAGGGCAAGACCCATACCCTGCCCGATTTGAGTACACGGCTCAGGCAGGCTCTCAACGCCTAAGCCCGCCGGTACACAAAGCCCGGAAAGACATGAATGCTACCGGATAAGGCCATGGCATTCATGTCGCTCATCGGGCCCACCAGTACCCAGTGCACTTCGCCGGCAAGCAATTCACGATAGACCGGACATCCCGCCTGATAGAACAACAAATCCAGCCCGACAAACTGTTCGCAAGACAGCATATCGTGCGTAGAAACCGAAGCCAGCATCGTCAGCGTCATACTGTCCAGCGTATTGATCTGCTCCTGTTCGGCGCAATAAATACCGGCCAGACTTATGAAGAACGGGATGACTAGCATGACCCAGTCACCTGACAAAAAGAATATCAGGGTCAGGACTGCCGACCCGATAAAGAAAAAACGGCTATCCACATGCATGATGAACTCCAATCACAACACCTGGTGAATCCGCAATGAAAAACGCCGCCAGACGCGGCGGCGTTTCTAGCCTTAAAGGCATTCCGGTCCGTCTAAGGTACCGTTATGGCCGGAATGAATCCGGCGCTCTAAAACGGGATAACAACTCCCGTACAGCCACTATAGGCCGCTATTTAGCGTACTTCTGGATGAATTCCGTTAAAAAACGATACCCTAAGCATAATATGAAAGCGGCCATAAAAAACGCCGCACAAGGCGGCGTTTTACAGTAAAGTCCCGCAGCTTATTCCGCTGCTGCAGCCGGTTCGGCCTTGGCTTCCGGCGGGATGATCTGTTCGGCGTAGCCGCATTCTTTCTGCGGGCACACTTTCTCGGTACCGCGGCGCTTGGTCACCTTGATCGTCAGGATGGGCCAGTTACACTTGGGGCAAGGCTCGGCAACCGGAGGGTTCCAGGTTGCATACTTGCAGTCCGGATAACGGTTGCACGAGTAAAACAGCTTGCCATAGCGGCTCTTGCGCTCGATCAACTGCCCTTGCTTGCACTCAGGGCACTCGACACCGGTTTCCTTCGGTTTTTCCAGCGGCTCGATGTGCTTGCACTTCGGGTAGTTGGCACAGCCAATAAACTTGCCGTAACGCCCCTTCTTGACCACCAGTTGCCCTTCATCCTTGGGGCAGACGCGCCCTTCGATAATCTCGGGCGCCTCCGGCTCGGCGGCGTCTTCGGCACTTTCGTGCAGATCGCGGGTGTAGTCACACTCGGGATAGCCGGTGCAGCCGATAAAGCGTCCGCGCTTGCCGAAACGGATATTCAGCGGCTTGCTGCACTTGGGGCAAGCCTCGTCCAGCGCCTCGGTGGTAATCGATTCGCGCGAGATTCCTTCTTTTTCCACCAGTTGCTTGTGGAAGCCCTTCCAGAAGGTATCCATCACGGGTACCCACTGCCGGTCGCCGCTGGCGATCTCGTCCAGCTGGTTTTCCAGTTTGGCGGTGAAGTTGTAGTCGACGTACTGGCTGAAGTGTTCGGTCAGGAACTTGTTAACGATCTCGCCGGTATCGGTGGGCAGGAAGCGTTTCTTGTCGAGAACCACATACTCGCGATCCTTCAGCGTCGAAATAATGCTGGCGTAAGTCGATGGGCGACCGATGCCGAACTCTTCCAGCGACTTGACCAGGCTCGCTTCGGAGAAGCGCGGTGGCGGCTGGGTAAAATGCTGCTCGCCATACAGCTTGTCTACCGGCAGGGTTTCCCCTTCGGCCAGTACCGGCAATTTGGCATTGTCTTCGTCTTCGGCATCATCGACGTCTTCCTCGTATACGGCGAGGAAGCCGGCAAAGACCTGCACCTGACCACTGGCACGGAACACACCCGGCCCGACCTGGATATCGATACTGGTGGTATCGAACTTGGCCGGTGCCATCTGGCATGCCAATGTGCGCTTCCAGATCATGTCGTACAGCTTGAACTGGTCGCTGGTCAGGAAAGGCTTGAGTGCCTCCGGCGAACGGTAGATCGAGGTCGGACGGATCGCTTCGTGCGCTTCCTGCGCATTCTTGGCCTTGTTCTTGAAGGTCGCCGGATTTTTCGGCAGGAAATCAGGCTCGAACTTGTGTTCGATATAGTGGCGGATCTCGGTCACCGCCTCTGCCGCCAATGCCACCGAGTCGGTACGCATATAGGTAATCAGACCGGTGGTGCCCTGCCCGCTGTCCACACCTTCATACAGTTGTTGCGCGGTGCGCATGGCGCGGTCGGTAGTCATGCCCAGCTTGCGCACGGCCTCTTGCTGCAGCGTCGAGGTGGTAAACGGTGCGGCCGGATTGCGCGTCTTCTTTTTCTTCTCGATGGACGAAACCACCGCAGGCTGATCCATCAGCCGTGCCAGAATCTCGCCTTGCACCGCCTCATTGGGCATAGCGAACTGGTCGAGTTTTTTACCATCCAGCTGCGACAATTTGGCACCAAACTTGGTGCGGCTCTTATGGCTATCGAGATGTACCGACCAGTATTCCTGCTCGGTAAAGCCCTTGATCTCGTTCTCGCGCTCGCAAATCAGGCGCAAGGCCGGGCTTTGCACCCGCCCGGCGGAGAGACCGCGGCGGATTTTCTTCCACAGCAAGGGCGACAGATTGAAGCCGACCAGATAATCAAGCGCACGGCGTGCCTGCTGGGCATCGACCAGATCCTGCGCGATAGCGCGCGGATGGGCAATCGCGTCCAGCACCGCATTTTTGGTGATTTCATGGAACACCACGCGCTGCACGGTCTTGCCCTTGAGCAGCTTCTTGCCGGCCAGAATCTCAACCAGATGCCAGGAAATAGCCTCGCCTTCGCGGTCCGGGTCAGTCGCCAGATAGATATTGTCGGCTTCACGCACCGCAGTCACGATGGCGTCGACGTGTTTGCTGTTACGTGCGATGAGCTGGTACTTCATCGCAAAACCCTTGTCCGGGTCGACCGCGCCGTTTTTCGGCACCAGATCGCGCACATGGCCGTAGGAGGCAAGGACTTCAAAGTCCCCGCCCAGATATTTTTTCAGAGTCTTCGCCTTGGACGGCGACTCGACGATCAAGAGGTTAGCAGGCATGTCAGCATCGGCTTTCTTTACCCGTCTTTATGCGGGCGAACACATCCGGTATCCATCAAATAAAACAAGAGCGCAAGTGATGCCTGCACTCTTGATCACGGCGCTGGCCAAGCCAAGCGGGGGGCGATGGTAAGCCCATCAAGCAGCCATTCGCAAGTTGCCAACGGCAAAAACCATAGTTCAAGGCAATGACGGCCTTATTGCATGGTCGGGTCGCCATGCACCGCAGCCATTAATTCCTCACCCATCAACACCGGCAATTCGGCCTGCTGGCTCCACAACACCAGCAAGGCGACCAGCCTTGTGACGACCGGGTTGACATCATCGGCATCCAGCGCCATCAGACGATCGATAACCAGCTCGCGCTGCGCCGGCGTCAGGGCCTGATTGTCTTCCAGGAACTGGATAAATCCACGCACTTCTACGCTCAGGCGATCCTGCTCGTCTTCGGAGTAAAAACGCAAGCCGGAGCTTTCGTTTACGCCAAGAAACGGCTCGGGGTTCATGCCTTCCAGCCAGTCCAGTGCATCGCCTATTTCATCATCTTCGAAACCGGCAGATTCCAACTGGCGCGTCAAACTCTCGCGCTCTGGGCGCGTCGCCGGATCATCGTATTGCTCAAAAAGAAAAGTCAGAACATCAAACATCAAGTGCTTTCGAGATGGGCAGAGTCAGCTCAGGCGCTGATAACAGCTACCAGGCAGGCTGGCGACCCTACCCTGTATTTCAAGCTCGAGAAGCATCGGGTAAATCTCCTCTGCCGTCAACCCAAGACGGGACAACAGGGTATCAAC
>NZ_JBOFOO010000264.1:0-5027 GCF_051659485.1 Craterilacuibacter sp.
GATTGGCATCGGCGCCGGGCAGGCGGTATTCGACACGTTGGCTCTTGGCTGTGCCCGGAATGGCGCGCAAGGCGACGGTGCGGTTGTCCACGCCCCATAGCGCCTGGGTGGGCGCCCAGTAACCGGGCACCAGACGGCGGAAGCTATTGATGGTGGGGGCGGCAGTGGCGGTAATTTCGCGCATATGGCGTTGCAGGCCGCCGATGAAATGGCGCTGCAACTGGCTGATGCCGTGCGGCTGGGCCGGGTCAAAGAAGGCATTGCTGCCGTCTTTATGCTGCAGCGAAATATGGATGTGCCCGCCTTGCCCCGCGTGGTTTTCGTTCCACTTGGCCATGAACGACACCATGCGTCCCTGTTTTTGAGCCATCACCTTGCTGAAAGTCTTGAACATGGCGGCATTGTCGGCGGCCTCCAGCGCTTCGGCGCAGCACAGCGCCGCCTCGAGTGCACCCGGGCCGGTCTCCTCGTGCAGGCCTTCGATAGGCATATTCATCGTGTCGCACAGCGCGAGCAGGCTGCGGTAAAAATCGGTATTGACCGAGTTGCGCAGCACCGAGTATCCGGCGGCGCCGCAACCCAGCGGTTTGGGCTCGCGGTAGCGTTTGGCCTGTAGTGCCACATGGTCTTCGTCGGTGACGAGAAATTCATACTCGAAACCGGCCTTGACCGAAAAGCCCAGCGCCGCCACCCGTTCCAGTAAACGGCGCAGCACGCCGCGCGGGCACAGGCTTGTCAGCCGGCCGCTGACTTCGCCCTGCACCATGATCATATTGTCTTCCAGCGGCAACTCGCGCCATGAGGCGGGCAGCAGGCGGATATCGGCATCGCCGTAACCCTTGCCCCAGCCGGTGAGGCGGGTGTTGTCGTACAGCTTGTCGGCGACATCCCAGCCGAACACCACATCACAGAAGCCGAAGCCGTCATCCAATGCGGCCAGAAACTTGTCGCGCGCCATGTATTTACCGACCATGACACCGTCGATGTCGAATAGGCCAACCTTGATCTGCTTCAGTTCTCGCGCCGCTATCAAGGCCTTGAGGGCTTCGATACTGCCGGCATTTGTCGCATCCATGACTTTCACCTGAGGCTAAGGGGCATCTACCCGATGTAACTATTCGTAGTGAATAATTAATCTTCTTTCAAGGAAGCAATGAAATAAGCTGTGTGGTGATGGCTGGCGCCGGTAACAAACAGGTGCAGACAAAAATGCAGCCCGGCCGGATGGCGGGGCTGCATTTTAGGGCATTGCTTTAGTACTCACGCTGCGGCTAGGCCTGCTGCAGCTTGGCGCGCGCCATATTGATGGCGGTGTCTTCTATCATGTCTTCCTGGCCGCCGACCATACCGCGCCGGCCCAGTTCGAGCAGGATTTCGCGCGCCGGCACGCCGTATTTCTTTTCTGCGCGCTTGGCGAACAGCAGGAAAGAGCCGTAGACGCCGGCATAGCCCAACGTCAGCGCATCGCGGTCGATGCGGATCGGGAAGTCGATGATGGGAATGACCCGGTCTTCGGCTACGTCCGAAATCTTGAATAGGTCAACGCCGGTTTCTATCCCCATACGGTTGCACACCGCCACCAGCACTTCCATCGGCGTATTGCCGGCACCGGCCCCCAGGCCTGCTGCCGCCGCGTCGATGCGGGTTGCGCCTTCTTCGATGGCGGCGAGCGAGTTGGCAATGCCCATCGCCAGATTATGGTGGCCGTGAAAGCCGATCTCGGTGGCCGGATTCAGAGCTGCGCGCACCGCCGCGATGCGTGCCTTTACATCGTCCGGCAGCATATAGCCGGCCGAGTCGGTGATATAGATGCAGTTGGCGCCAAAGCTTTCCATCAGCTTGGCCTGACGTGCCAGGCCTTCGGGGCTATTCATATGCGCCATCATCAAAAAGCCGACGGTGTCCATGCCCAGCTTGCGGGCTGCGGCAATGTGCTGCTCGGACACATCGGCCTCGGTGCAATGGGTGGCGATGCGGATGGTGTTCACCCCCAGATCGAAAGCCATTTTCAGGTGGTCGACGGTGCCGATGCCGGGCAGAAGCAGTGCCGATACGCGGGCCTGCTTGACGGTCTTAACGACGGCGCCGATGTATTCGGCGTCCGAGTGGGCCGGAAAGCCGTAGTTGACCGAGGCGCCACCCAAGCCGTCGCCGTGGGTGACTTCGATCAGCGGCACGCCGGCCTCATCCAGCCCGCGCGCGATGTCGACCATCTGGGTGAGTGAAATCTGGTGGCGCTTGGGGTGCATGCCGTCGCGCAGCGTCATGTCGTGGACGGTGATTTTTTTACCGGAAAGGTTCATGGCGGTTTTCCTCAGACGGTGGCGAGTTTGTCGTTTTCCAGCATGCGCCGGGCAAAGGCTTCGGCGGTGCTGGCGGCAGCGGCAGTCATGATGTCGAGATTGCCGGCGTAGCGCGGCAGATAGTCACCGAGGCCGGCGACCTCGAGGTAGATGGAGACGCGGTTGCCGTCGAACACCGGCCCGTTGACCAAACGGTAGCCGGGCACATAGTGCTGTACCGCATCGACCATGGCGTGTACCGAGCGGGTAATGGCCGCCTCGTCCGGTGCCTTGTCGGTCAGGCAGTGGATGGTGTCGCGCATGATCAAGGGCGGCTCGGCCGGATTCAGGATGATGATGGCCTTGCCTTCGCGCGCACCGCCGACGCTTTTAACCGCACCGGCGGTGGTGCGGGTGAATTCGTCGATATTCTTGCGGGTGCCGGGGCCGGCCGAGCGGCTGGAGACGGTGGCGACAATTTCGCCGTAGGCTACGCTTTGCACGCGGCTGACGGCGTACACCATGGGGATGGTGGCCTGCCCGCCGCAAGTCACCATATTGACGTTGGGCTCATTCGCCTCCAGATGGTCGGCCAGATTGACCGGCGGCACGCAATAGGGGCCGATGGCGGCGGGGGTGAGGTCGATCACCTTGACCCCCAGCGCGGTCAGTGCATCGGAGTTGGCCTTGTGCACATAGGCGCTGGTGGCATCGAAAGCGATGCGGATATCGTCCGCCCGAATATGCGGCAGCAGCCCTGCGATGCCGTCGGCGGTGGTCTTGATGCCCATCTCGCGTGCGCGCGCCAAACCCTCGGAATCGGGATCGATACCGACCAGCCACACCGGCTCCAGCACCTCGCTGCGCTTGAGCTTGTACAGCAGGTCGGTGCCGATATTGCCCGAGCCTATCAGTGCACATTTGATCTTGTTCATGGATTTTTCTCCTTGCCGTACACGGCTTTCATTCGGTAAACGCGATGGATGCGCCGCCCAGACCTTCGATCTGCATGCTGAAGCGGTCGCCGGCAACAATGGGCAGCAAGGGCGCAAGCGAGCCGGACAGGATCACTTCGCCGGCCTTGAGCGCAATGCCGAATTCGCCCAGGGTATTGGCCAGCCACGCGACCGCCTCGGCCGGATGGCCTTGCACCGCCGAGCCCAGTCCGCTGGCGACATGGGCGCCGTTTTTGTCGATGTCCATGCGCAAGGCCGCCAGATCCAGCGTGGCCGGGTCTACGCGCGCATCCCCCACCACAAACACGCCGCAACTGGCGTTGTCGGCGACGGTGTCCTCGATGGCGATCTGCCAGTTGTCTATGCGCGAGTCGACAATCTCGAAGCAGGGCGCCACCCAGGCGGTGGCCGCGAGCACTTGCTCGCGCGTGACGCCGGGGCCGGTGAGGTCGTGCTTGAGAAAGAAGGCAATCTCGCCTTCGGCGCGTGGCTGGATCAGGCCGCTGGCGGCAAGGCTGACGGTGCTGCCGTCAGCGAGCTGCATGCGGTCGGTCAGGAAGCCGAAGTCGGGCTGGTGTACGCCCAGCATGTCCTGCACCGGTTTGGAGGTGACGCCGATCTTCTTGCCGATCACGCGCTCGCCATCGGCGACCCGCAGACAGAGGATGGCTTGCGAAATCTGGTAGGCATGTTCGATGGCGATCTTGGGATAGCGAGCCTTCAGCGGGGCAATGGTGCGGCGCTCGCGCAAGGCGCGGTATAGCTCGCGTGACAGATGCGGAATCAGGGCTGTTGGCATGCGTGCTCCTTCAGGAAATCGAGACACTGGCGGTTAAAGAGTTCGCGGTGCTCGACCTGTACCCAGTGGCCGCAGCGGTTGAGCACGGTAAAGCGCACATCGGGCGTATGCGCCAGAAACTTCATCACCCCGGACACCGGATTGAAATGGTCGTCCTGCCCCCAGAAGCCGAACACCGGGCAGGCAAGCTCGGCCAGGCGCTGCGTCATGTTCGGCACGCGCATGCTGGTAAACAGGTTTTTGGGTTGCGACGGGGCGATGGCGGCGCGCTCGGCGATCAGCTCGTCACTCAGCAGCGACGGGTCGAACAGTTGCAGCGTCATCACGTGGCGCATCTCGGTGGGCCCCATCGGCCCCTTGGCGTAGGTCTCGACCATGCGCTGGATGCCGGGCATGGCGAAATAGGTCTCGCGCTCTTCGACGCCGCCCGGCGCCATCAATATCAGTGCCGACACCTTGTCGCTATGTTTGAGCGCCAGACCCAGTGCGATCGCGCCCCCCAGCGAGTTGCCCAGCACCGCGCAGCGCGTCACACCGATGGCCTCCAGAAAGGCGGCCACTTTGGCGACGAAAAAATCGAGGTCGTAATCGACATCATCCGGTTTGCCGGACAGGCCGAAGCCGGGCAGGTCGAGCACCAGCGAGCGGTAGCCTGCCTGCTTAAAGGCCGGCACATTGCCCTTGAAGTTGCTGTAGCCGCTGGCGCCCGGGCCGCTGCCGTGCAGCCACAGCACCGGCAAGCCGCTGCCCTCATCGTGGTAATGCAGTTTGAGCCCGTCAGGCAGGGTGACGAAGCGCCCCTCGGGGATGGGGGAAGGATAGACGTTCATAAGGCCTCACCTTGGCTATTGACGCGTCAGTGTCACCTGCGCCCTTGCATGCTGAATCGTCTGATTGGCTTAGGAGGGCCGGCCCGGAATCCCGCTTGCCCCCTAATCCAATCAGACGATTCCGCACTGGCGTCAAGATGAAAGTATCTGCATCAGCCTA
>NZ_JBOFOO010000265.1:0-4298 GCF_051659485.1 Craterilacuibacter sp.
CAGCACTTTTGTGCGGCCTGCAACCGTGTGCGGCTGGGTGTCGATGGCACGCTGTATCTGTGCCTGGGGCAGAACGACAAGCTGGAACTGGGGCCGATGCTGCGGGCCGGCGCCGACGATCACACCCTGACGGCGGCCATCCGCGGCGCGATTGCCCGCAAGCCCGAACGCCATACCTTCAACGAAGCGCCCGGCAAGGTGGTGCGCTTCATGTCACAAACCGGCGGCTAAAGCCGCCCATCACAAGGAAGTCCATGCTGTATCCGCGTCAATGGAATCTGGTTTTTATTGCCTGGCTGCTCGCACTCGTATCGACACTGGGTGCACTTTTTTTTAGCGAAATCGTCGGTATCGAGCCTTGCGTGCTGTGCTGGTATCAGCGCATCGCCATGTTCCCGCTGGTATTGATACTCGCCCAAGGCTTAGCCACATCAGACAGTTCGGCCATCCGCTACGCACTGCCGCTGGGCTTCATCGGCGCGCTGTCGGCCTTGTATCACAATCTGATCTACGCCGGCTTAATCCCGCAGGACTTGCAACCCTGCGGCCAGGGCAGCAGCTCCTGCGCCCAGATCGACCTGCAGCTATTCGGCTTTGTCACCTTGCCGCTCTTGTCGCTACTGGCCTTTGCCGCCATCAATACCCTGCTCCTTATTGCCTCGAAAGCACCACGAAATGAAAAATAAAACCATCCTCTTGGGCAGCGTCCTGCTGGCGCTGCTGGCCTTCTTTGGCGCGGCGCGCTTTTACCAGTCGCAGCAAGCCGAAAACATGGCCGCCCAAGGCAGCGTCAACAGCGAACAACTGCTGCGCGCGCATGCGCCGGTGCTCGGCCCTGCCGACGCCAAGGTGACCATCGTCGAATTTACCGATCCGGCTTGCGAGACCTGCGCCGCGTTTTCGCCGCTGGTGAAGGGCATGGTCGAACAGTATCCGGGACAGGTGAAAGTGGTGATCCGTTACGCGGCCCTGCATCACGGCGCCGACCAGATCGTGCGCATGCTGGAAGCGGCCCGCCTGCAAAAGCCGTACTGGCCGCTGCTGGAAACCCTGTACCAGAATCAGGCCTACTGGGCGCAAAACCATCAGGCCGATGCCAACAAGGTGGCCGCCATCTTTATGCATGAAGGCGTGGACATGACGCGCCTGGCGCAGGACATGAATGCGCCGGCCATCACCGCCATCGTGCAGCAGGATGAGGCCGACCGTCAGGCGCTGCAGGTCGACATGACCCCGGGGCTATTCGTCAACGGCAAGCCGCTGACCGAATTCGGCGTCGGCCAGTTCAAGGCACTGGTGGCCGGCGAAGTGGCGCGCAGCTACGGCCAGCAGTAAACATCACGACGGCCGTGACGAAAGCCTGTCGCGGCCATCAACTCCGCCCTATTCCCTGCCCGTTTGCCACAGGGTATGGCTTAGCACTCAATGCACGCCTTGGCATACGCGGTGCGTTCGATTTCCAGCACCTCGACACTCAGCTGAAGCTCTAGCCCTGCAGGCCAGCACTGCTGCTGCAACACCTGCAGCAAGCAGGCGGACAAAGCCTGCCGGATAGCGTGCGGGCGCCCATCCAGAATGGACAGCCTGCCATGCACGAAAGCGCGCGGCGATAACGAGACACCAATCCGGAAGGCATCCATCTTCTGCGCCCGGCTCTTGATGTCGCACTCGTCAAACTGGCCGGATGCCAGCAGCGCCTGATTCATCGCCAGCAACAGCGCACCGGCATCCAGCGCCGGCAAATTATCCGAGTATTCGATATTCAGGTGCGGCATCGCGACTCCTTAAATGGAAATTGATCAGTTTTGCGCCGTAACCGGCACCGGTGCTGCCGCCAGCGGCTTCTTCTGGCTGATCAGCACCCCGCCGAACACCAGCGCACACGCCAGCCACTGCGACAGATTCAGCATCTCGCCCAGAATCAGCCAGGCCAGCGCCACCGAAAACACCGGAATCAGGTTGATAAAAGAGGCCGCGCGCGCCACGTCAACCTTGCCCACCGCCCAGGTATACAAGCCGTAGCCGCCCAGCGTGATACAGGCGCCCAGGTAAACCACCCACACACTAGGCCAGAACGGCAGCGTATCCGGCCACTGCCCCCACGGCGTCAGCATGCCGATGCCGAACCACAGCGAGCCCATCAGCGCCTGCACCCCGGTCAGCAGCAGCGCCGAATAGCGCAGCGACAACTTCTTGGCGATCAGCATGTAGCCGGCGCCACACACCATGGCCAGAAACTCCAGCGCATTGCCAAGCAAGGGATTGGGCGCATCGGCACTGCTGCTGGCCCCCACCGTCAGCCACAGCACGCCGGCAAACGACACCACCATGCCGGCCCACACCTGACGGCCGTGGCGTTCGGCCAGAAACAGCATGGCACCGGCCGTCACCAGTATCGGCAAGGTGGCGGTGATCACCGCCGCCTGCGAGGCACTGGTCAGCATCAAGGCCTTGGCTTCGAACAAAAAATACAGGCAAGGCTCGGCCAGCCCCAAGCCCAGCAGCCATTTCCAGTCTCCTGCCTGATAGCGCCAGCGCTTGCCGGCACGCAGAATCAGCGGCAGCACGCACAGCGACGCGATCAGCATGCGTGCAAACAGCACGAATACCGGATCGAACACGGCAAACACATACTTGAGGGCGATAAAGGAACTGGCCCACAACAGCATGGCCAGTGTCAGGGCAAGATAGGGCAGCATGGCAGACAGGCTTCGCAGAATTTTAAACAGCATTATCTACCCTTAATGCATATTTAAACAAGGTGATGCCATGCCAAGCCAAAAAAAGGCGATGTCCGAATTACACGTTGGTGTTGATTGCATGCGATGCGCACTATCCGTGCGTCAGCCCCCCATCCCCGTTAGGCTCGCGCCGGTGAAAAAGACGCTGGCGGGGTCTTAAGCCGGCCCCTGCTTGAGCGATTCGACGGTAGCGAATACCCCGCTGAGCGAATCAAAGATTCGCACGCATGGAGTTGGCCAACGCCTCGCCAGAGGCTTTTGCAGCGGGGTTTCGCGAGACTTCGGGGGCACCGGAGATGCAAGGGGCCGGGCGCCCCCGGCCCCTGCCCGCATGTATTCCCTCGCGCCGCTGCGCTTGCCGCGCTCGGTCAGCGGAAGCGGCAAGTAAAAAACACGTCCGCGCAGCGGACACAAAGTCCAAAACCTATCTGCGCAAACTCGTAACAGGACATAGCCAAAAAAAACGAGCCTCAGGCTCGTTTTTCATCATGCCGCGCCAGACGTGCTTAACGCAGGATCTGCACCGACTTCACATCGACTTCTACCCCGCTAATTTCCCTGTCGACCTTACCGGATAGGCGCACGCGGGTTGCCGCGTCGAAATTTTCTGCCGGCAGATATTGATGGTCGATCTCGACCCGGATCTCGCCGCTGGCATCACGGAAGGTGTAGCTGTCTTTGCCCAGTTTATTCACCACCTGCCCTTCCAGCGTCACCGCCGCGTGATCCGCCATTTTTGCAGCCGCCACCGCCGTTACCACGCCAGCAGGTGCCGCCGCCGCTGCGCCCGGGCCGGTATATTCGGCGTGTGCAGCAAAAGGCAGGGCGGCAATCAGGGCCATTACAGCAAAATGTTTCATCATTATCTCCATATCAGGCTGCCGGCACCCGCACAAGCAAGCCAAATTCATAAAAATCCATTTACCACATGCTAAACGTTATAGCAGAGGTATTTCAGGCTGCCGCGCAGGCAGGCGCAGCCTATCCGTCACGCCGTGCAAGCGAACCGGCTCAATTCAGGAGTTCGACCATTTTCACATCAATTTCGGGCGTGGTTTGATACCAGTCCTTGTCGACCTTGCCGGACAGGCGCACACGGGTCTTGTCGTCGAATTTCACCGCCGGCAAATGCTTGCCATCGATCTCGACCACGCCCTCGCCGCTGGCATCGCGAAACTGATAGGTATCATGGGATAGCTGTTTGACGATCTGCCCTTCCAGTACGAAGCGGGTATCGTCGGCGGCTTTTTGCGCGGCGCTTATTGTCGTCACGCTCGGCACGGCGCTTGGGCCGGTATAGCTGTGCGGGGCAGTACCGGCGCTAGCGGCCAGTGGCAGGAGGGCGGCAATCAGGGCGGTAATGGCGAGTTTTTTCATGGTGCGGGTTCCGTGTTCGTCTTCAATGAAAAGCATTTAAGCACGCTTATATTAAGACGACCTTAAGCCGCACTGACGGTGCTTAGCAGGCATCACGCCGCGCCTAAGGCTAAGCATCAGTCGCCCGACAGCGCCACAGCCGGCCAAAGGCGCACCCAGCCCTCATGATGGCCGGCAGCC
>NZ_JBOFOO010000266.1:0-1544 GCF_051659485.1 Craterilacuibacter sp.
CTGGAGAGGTGGATGAGTGGTTGAAGTCGCACGCCTGGAAAGCGTGTTCAGGATAATATCCTGACGGGGGTTCGAATCCCCCTCTCTCCGCCAGTTTACAGATAAGCGCATCGCGATTATCTAAAGGTTGTTCCCTGATAGCTCAGTTGGTAGAGCGACGGACTGTTAATCCGCAGGTCGCAGGTTCGAGCCCTGCTCGGGGAGCCAGTATTCAAAAGGACCTAGCCATTTTTGGCTAGGTCCTTTTTGCGTTTTGCCCCAATTTTGCCCCAATGCGTGGGCAAACGGCCTTCCGAGCAGGCGGTATAAAACCGGTTCCTACACATGACTCCAACACAATTATGGAGTCGAACATGGCAACTATTCGCAAACACGGAGCAGGCTGGGAGGCACGTGTCCGCCGCAAAGGCCACCCCCACATTTCCAAACACTTTCCCCGCAAGGATCAGGCAGTCCGCTGGGCGCAGCAGGTTGAAGCCGAGATGGAGCGTGGGCCCTATGCCTCACTATCCCGACCTGTACTCTCCGTACATCAGGCGCTGACGCGCTATGCGGAAGAAGTCAGCAGCAAGAAAAAAGGCGCTCGCCAGGAGATCAGCCGGATCAAGCGACTGCAAGCAGAGCCGTTTTCCGCGCTTGATATCACTGAACTTAGGGGATTCGACCTTGCTCGATTCCGTGACTGCCTGCTGCAGGCTGGGCTCGCCGCTAATACTGTACGGCTGCACCTTGCTTTGCTCAGTCACATGTATAACGTGGCACGCAAGGAGTGGGGCTACGAGCGTCTCAGCAACCCCTGCGACGATATCAGTAAGCCCAAGCAGGGTGCGCCCCGTGAGCGTCGCTTCGAAGGGGATGAGCTGCAACGTATTCTCGACGATACTGACTCGGCCATTTTGAAGACCATCCTACAGTTGGCTATCGAGACAGGGATGCGCCGTGGTGAACTGTGTGTCTTGCACTGGCAGGATTACAAGCCGGCGATCCCTGCGCTCAAGATCCAGATGTCGAAGAACGGCAGTTCGCGGGTAGTACCGTTGTCGCCGCGTGCAGTTGAACTGCTCGAAGCCTTACCGCGTAGTGGCGAGCTTATTTTCGATGTCGAGCCGGACTCGATCACGCGTGCTTTCCGCCGTGCATGTGACCGGCTAGGTATCGAGAACTTGCGATTTCACGACACGAGGCACGAAGCCACCAGCCAGCTGTTCGAAGACGGGCTGGAAGTGATGGAAGTGGCCAGTATCACCGGCCACAAGACGCTGAGTATGTTGATGCGCTATACGCATCTGCGTGCCGGGACGCTAGCCAGCAAGCTGGCGCGAGCCAGACCACGCTGAGCACCTCTTTCAGCAAGCAAAATGCCCACCGATCGACGGTGGGCTTAATTTTTGCAGGTGCAGCGGTCATCAAAGGCGTAAGCGTCCAGCCGCCCCATCTGTAATCCCAAGATAGAAGCAGGCATCCTCGGATTTTTCCCTGACCGAGGATGACATGAACGCCCGCATCCAGCGCCGCGCTACCGCATACGCCCACCTCGAGGCCTG
>NZ_JBOFOO010000267.1:0-6247 GCF_051659485.1 Craterilacuibacter sp.
GGCAACGACGACTTATTGCCTGCTCAGGCCAGAAAATAGACCGATCAGGGCAGCCGCCGCAGGCAGGAAGGCGTGGATTCTAAGCGTTGAGCACAAGCAACGCCAGCCGTTCACGGCAGTTTCCACAGAATAAACCGCCGTTGCGTGTGGATGCGTATTGTTACTGATACCAACAATTGATGCCGAAAAAACGGGTACCGAAATACCCGTCATCCAAAGCGAGCCGCTTCAGGCGGGCTTGCCGCAGAAGGCAGCCACTAGCCTTGCATCCTGCACATAGGGATTACCCGAGCCTTGCAGCTTGATGATACGGGCGTCGCGCGATGTCTCCCATGCATCAACCGGATAGGTCTTGGCCCACGCGCACATCAGCTGGGTATCCTGACGGCTCATTTTCAGGCCGTAACGGCCATGCATATAGAAATAGATGCGGGCAATGCGTCCCCTCACCTCTTCACGCGGCTGGGCGCGGCGCCCCTTGAAGTCGACAATGGTCTGGCACTGGCCATACATGGGCTCGGGATTGCGCGTCCACGCGCCATAGGCGTAGTTGCTGCGGTCGCCATTCACTTCGCCCACCGAGGGCACCAGGTTGACCAGATCGCCTTCAGCCATACGGAACACATCATCGGTGGAGGTGCAGTTCTTGCGCCCGCCCTGCTGCCAGCACTGGCGCTGATGGCCCAGCACCCAGGCCGGTACCACATGCTCCCACTCCAGACGCCCGGCGCGTTCCAGATTTTTGCGCACCTGATAGCCGCAGGCTTCCAGATCCATAGACTTGCCAGTGTAAGGGCAACCGCAATAAAAATCGTTTTGCATGCCGGCAAAGACCGTAGGCAAGACCTTTTTGGCATTATTGAAGTTGCGCGGGCCGACCGCATTCTTGCCACTAACCAGCACGATCGGATCGGTCAGCGAAATACCGGCAGTTTGCGCGGCCGGTGCGGCCTTGGTGCTGGCCGTGGTATCCGCATTGCCCTGGCCGGAACAGGCCGCCAGCAAGACGCTAAAAAGTGGAATCAACCAGAATTTCATGGAAACCCGCAAAAAGCCGCAACCGTAACCGGCTTTTACAAGCGTTTCAAGGCTGCATCAGCCTTAATTCATAAAATGCTTTTGATTCATAGGCTTGCTGCCTGACGATCAAGCAAGCGATAGCCGGCGGCCTGCAATGCCTTGCACCATTCCGCCATCGCAATGCCGACCAAGCTGGCCGGCCCGCTAAAGCCGAACTCTATATGCATGCGAGAGATGGCTTCGTTACCGAAATTGGGCAGGCTGGACAGGCGAAGTGCCGGGTAACGCTGGCTGAAGTCCTGCATCAGCGTGATCAGATCGCCCTCGCGCGCATCCAGCGCGATCACCGTCTGCTCGACATCGGGCGCACTGTTTTTCAGTTGCGGGTACAGGGTATCGAGCACCCACGCGATCATCGGCCATGCCATGGACGGAAAGCCCGGTACGAAGTGGACATCACGGCAAGAAAACCCCGGCATCTGGTTGACCGGATTGGGAATCAAGCGGGCCCCTACCGGGATATTGCCCATATTGATACGGTGCGGGTAGGCCTCGTCACCGAAGCGCCCCTCGATAATGGCGCGCGCTTCCGGATGAATGGCCAGTGCCACGCCTTGCGCCTGTGCCGCACACTGGCGGGTGTAGTCGTCCGGCGTTGCGCCTATGCCGCCAAAACTGAATACCAGATCATGCGAAGCGAAAGCACGCTGCAAGCTATCCTGCAGGCGCTGCGGATTGTCACCCAGATATTCGACCCAGTCGAGCTTCATGCCCCGTTCGGCCAAGAGCCGGATCAGGGCCGCCAGATGTTTGTCCTGCCGCTTACCGGACAGCAGTTCGTCTCCGATGATGATCGCGCCTATTTTCATCTGCTTCCCTTTATGCAAAAAGTTGTCTTACAGCATGGTAAGCCATGCCCACCCATTCGCGCAGCGCCTGATGGGTTTCCTGCATCGCACGCCCCGAAGGCAGATACCAGACTATCCCGCTGCCGTCGTAACGGGTGAAACCGGTCGGTGCCGGCAGCACCGTCAAACCCTCGGCCTCGAACAGCGGCACAGCGCGGCGCAGATGCCAGGCCTGCGTCACCAAGGTGATGCTTTTTATCCCGTCCAGCCGGAGCATGGCGGCCGACAAGCGCGCATTGGCTGCGGTATTGGCCGATTCGGACTCGACCCAGTAAGGCTTGAGGCCATAATCACGCCACAGCGTGCGCTGCATCACCCAAGCTTCGGGCTCGCCCCCCAGCGGCGCACCGCCAGTCAATAGCAGCGGCACCCCACTGGCCTTGTGCAAAACGACCGCATAGCGCAGGCGTGCACTGCTGTCACCGGTCAGTATATTTTCACCATACTCGGGTGCCGGTTTCTTGCCGCCGCCCAGCACCACGATAGCCTCGGTCTTCGCGACATCGCTGGCCTTGGCCACCTGTGCATTTTCCAGCGCAGAATTCAGTGCGATGGCCATGCGCGGGGTGGAAAACGCATAGGCCAGCAATGCCGAAATCAGCATCAGGGCAATACCCAGACGCCTCTTGCGCCGTAAAAGCCCATAACCCAAGCCTGCCAGCAGTAAAAAATTGACCGGTGGCAACAGCAAAGCCCCGAAAATCTGGTTGAACAATACCGCCGGTGCAGTCGTCACACATCTCTTTCCATGAACAGACAATGGCGCCGGCGATAAAGCCCAGCGCCCATCAATACGCAAAAAGGCCGTATCCCCGTGCGGGAATACGGCCGGAACCCATAAGTTTACTCGCCCAGATAAGCGTTACGCACGCGATCGTCGCTGAGCAGATCCTTGGCGTCGCCGCTCATGGTGATACGGCCACTTTCCATCACATAGCCACGCTGCGAGACTTCCAGCGCCAGACGTGCATTTTGCTCCACCAGCAACATGGTCACGCCTTGCGCGGCCACCATGCGGATGATGTCGAAAATCTTGGCGACGATCAGTGGTGCCAGCCCCATCGACGGCTCGTCCAAAAGCAGCAGTTTGGGTTTGGAAATGATGGCGCGCCCCATGGCCACCATCTGCTGCTCGCCACCGGAAAGCGTACCGGCCAATTGCTTCTCGCGCTCTTTCAAACGCGGGAACAGCTCGAACACATGTTCGATATCGGCCTTGATACCGTCTTCGTCATTACGGTGATAGCCGCCCATACGCAGGTTTTCGGCGACCGTCAGCTTGGAAAATACGCCGCGACCTTCCGGTACCATCACCAGGCCTTGACGCACGAAGTTGTACACCGGCGTGTCGGCGGTATCCTTGCCGTCAAACACGATGCTGCCGCCGGACTTCTTTTCCATGCCAACCAGGGTACGCAAGGTGGAGGTCTTGCCGGCACCGTTGGCGCCGATCAGCGTCACCAGTTCGCCCTGTTCGATATGCAGGTCGATGCCCTTGACCGCCTGAATGCCGCCATAGGAAACCTGCAGGTTCTTGATGTCGAGTATGCTCATGCGTGTGCCACTCCCAGATATGCCTCGATCACTTTCGGATCCTTGCGTACCACCTCGGGCACGCCTTCAGCGATTTTCTTGCCATAGTCGAGCACCGCAATGCGGTCGCACAAACCCATCATCAGCTTCACGTCATGCTCGATCAGCAGCACGGTCACGCCCGAGTCGCGAATCTTGCCCATCAGCGCCTTGAGCTCTTCGGTCTCGCGCGGATTCATGCCGGCCGCCGGTTCGTCCAGCGCCAGCAACTGCGGCTCGGTGGCCAGTGCACGGGCAATCTCCAGACGACGCTGGTGACCATAGCTCAGGTTCTTGGCAAACTCGTCGGCCACATCGCTGATGCCGACATAAGCCAGCAACTCGGCCGCCTTGGCGCGGATCGCCGCCTCTTCGGCACGCGTTCCCTTGTCGCGCAACACGGCACCCAAGGCACCCGCCTTGGAGCGGATATGGCGCCCGACCATCACGTTTTCCAGCGCCGTCATTTCCCTGAACAGACGGATATTCTGAAAGGTACGCGCGATACCGGTGCCGACCACCACATGCGGCTTGGCACGGAACAGATCCTTGCCATCGAAGGTAAAGCTGCCCTCGTCCGGCATGTAAAGCCCGGTCAATACATTGAACAGCGTGGTCTTGCCGGCGCCGTTCGGGCCGATGAGGCCATAGATCTCGCCCTTATTGATGGTCAGCCCGACCTGGTTCAGCGCCACCAGACCACCAAAGCGTTTGACGATACCGTCTATTTTAAGCAGGACTTCAGCCATGACTCAGTGCCCCTTCTTTGCGTCGTCAAACTCGGCCTTGCGCCGCTTGGATGGCCACATCCCTTCCGGGCGCACCAGCATCATCACCACCAGGGCCAAACCGAACAGCAGCATGCGGGCGTTCTCCGGATCGACGATCATCTTGCCGAAAGTCGCCATCTGCAACGGCCCGATCACATCGCGCAGGATTTCCGGTGCAATCGTCAGCACCACCGCGCCCAGAATCACGCCCGGGATATGGCCCATGCCTCCCAGCACCACCATGGCCAGAATCATCACCGACTCCAGCAGGCCAAAGGACTCGGGCGAGATAAAGCCCTGAAACGAAGCAAACAAGCCCCCTGCCACCCCGCCGGACAAGGCACCCAGCGCAAACGCCAATAGCTTGATGTTGCGGATATTGATGCCCATGGCCGCGGCAGCAATATCATCTTCACGCATGGCAACCCAGGCGCGACCAATGCGCGAGTGCTGCAAGCGCCAGGCCATGATCACCACAAGGACAGTCAGGGCGAGGAAGAAGTAGTAATACAGATAGACGCTATTGAAGCTGATGCCGAAAAACTCGTGCGTCTTGCCCAGCGAAAAGCCGGCAATGCTCACAGGGTCGATCAGGTTTACGCCTTGCGGGCCGTTGGTGATATTGACCGGCGCATTCAGGTTATTCAGGAAGATACGGATGATCTCGCCGAAACCCAGCGTCACGATGGCCAGATAGTCGCCCTTGAGCTTCAGGACCGGCGTACCCAGCAACAGACCAAAGCAGGCAGCGACCAGCGCCCCCAGCGGCAGCGTGACGTAAAACGGCAGGTGAATGCCGAAATGCGGCGAGCCCAGCAAGGCAAAGGTATACGCTCCGACGGCATAAAATGCGATAAAGCCCAGATCCAAGAGGCCGGCAAAGCCGACCACGATGTTCAGGCCTAGCGCCAGCATCACATACAGCAGGGCAAAGTCCAGCGTACGCACCCATGAGTTGCCGAAGGCATTGCCGACAACAAAGGGCAAGATAGCCAGCACGATGGCCGAGGCGAGAAAGCCGATGACTTTTTTGCCGTTGGCCGGTGATGTATTTGCAAGTGAAACGTTCATATTGCTTCCCCTTGGATCAGGCGCGATCGGCCATTTTTTCGCCCATCAGACCGGACGGACGGAAAATCAGCACGGCAATCAGCACCATGAAGGCAAAGATGTCCTGATAGTGCGAGCCCAGGAAACCACCGGTCAGATCGCCGATATAACCGGCACCCAGGCTCTCGATGATACCCAGCAGAATGCCGCCGGCCACCGCGCCGCCCAGATTGCCGATACCGCCAAGCACCGCCGCAGTAAAGGCTTTCAGGCCGATCATGAAGCCCATGTAGTAATGCACCTGCTCGTAATTGGTGGCAACCATCAGGCCGGCAATCGCCCCGAGTGCCGAACCGATCACGAAAGTGGTCGAGATGATGGTGTTTACATTCACGCCCATCAGGCCGGCCACCGCCGGGTTCTGGCTGGTCGCACGCATGGCACGGCCCAGCTTGGTTTTTTCGACGACCAGCAGCAAAGCCACCATGATGGCGAAACAGAGCACCACGATCACCACTTGCAGCTTGGTGATGCTGGCACCGAAGATCTCGACCACATCATGATCAATGATGGCCGGAAACGGAATGTAGTTACGGCCCCAGACCAGAATAGCCAGTTGCTGCAACACGATGGACACACCGATGGCGGTAATCAGCGGCGCCAGACGCGGCGCATTACGCAATGGCCGGTAGGCAATCCGTTCGATGGTGAAGCCCAACAGCATACAGGCTGGAATGGCGACCATCATCCCGATCAGGATCAGCGCCAGCGCAGGCAGATCGACGCCTGCACCTATCAGGGCGGAAACAACGGAAACCGTCACCATCCCGCCCACCATGACCACTTCACCATGGGCAAAGTTGATCAGGCCCAAGATGCCGTACACCATGGTGTAGCCCAGTGCGATCAGGGCATAAATGCTGCCCA
>NZ_JBOFOO010000268.1:0-8679 GCF_051659485.1 Craterilacuibacter sp.
GGTCGGCGCTGACGAGCGCCATCACGCCGCCATCGAAGGCATCGCCCAGATCATCATTCATGATGGTGCCATTCGGGTCCATCACCATGGCGGCCAGGGTGACATCATGCGACGGCAGGTAGAGGGCGCCCGCGCCATAGGCCGAGAGCGGCACCAAGTCAAGCGCAAGGGGCAGGTTGAGCGAGGTATTCAGGAAGCCGGTGCTGTAGTCGCCATGCAGCACGTTGGTCGGCGCGATGGAGTTGATCTTGCCCAGGAGCACGCCGAAATGCTCGCTGAAAAACTGTGTGTAGGTGAATTCCTGCAAGCCGGTATCCGGCTCAACCGAGGGCAGGAGCCAGGAAATGTTGGCTGGCGCAATCGTTCCGGTATCTTGGATCAGATTGTTCCCGAAACTGGTGACGGTCTGGACCTTGAAGAAGCCGCCTGGCCACAGGCCCGCTTTACCGGTATCCACCTTGAACGTGGCGATGGCGTTGCCCCAGGACTCGGTGGTTTCGTCCTTCCCCCCGCTGGTGATCGTCTGCGGCATCCAGTAGAGGTCGAGGTCGAGCGTCACGCCCTTCTTGGTCATGTCGTCCCTGACCCCGCCCCAGTCGCCGGTGAGCCTGGGACGTGACATCAGATCTCCGCCCCAGGTCTCAGGAGTGGCGGTGGGCGTGGCATGCACAGGCAAGGCGGCGCCGAGCGCGGACAGCAGGGCGGTCAGTCTGAACAGATTTTTCATGATCTCGATCTTTCCTTAAAGCCGCTTCAAACTGGGGAAGCGCGCTGGATACTCCATTCCAAAAATCACAGGTCGTTCACGGCAGGTGTCGCCACCCAGCCGCCATCCACGCTGCCTGGCAGCATCTGTCCGACGTCCTCGCCGACTTCCGCGTCGATTAGCTTGTTCAGCTTGGCATTCATGGTCATGAGGAGATTGGCGTTCTTCTTCGGGTCCAGCGCGAGGTTGACGAGTTCGTGCGGGTCGTTCTGCAGGTCGAACAGTTCGACATCGTTCAGTTTGAAAAGCGCCTCGATCGAAGTGGGGCGGTTGTGCTGCTTGGGGGAAAAATAGCGCGTGAACTGGTAGCGGCCGTCGAACACGCCGCGGATGGCGCCGCGTTTCATCATGTCCGGGCGCAGGCCGGCTTCCTTGAGTTTCGCCGGCCCGCCCGCCTTCAATAAGTCGCGCGCCTTCAGCAGGAAATTGCCGTCCAGCGAGGCGAACATGTTGAAGCAGTACAGTTGGCCGTCGCGCACTGCGTCATGGCCGGCTTGCTCAGGGGCGGCGAGCACCGGGGAGAAGTCCTTACCCGGAAGATCCTTGGTGATTGCCGCCTTCTGCTCGGGGCTCGCATTGGTGAGCGCGACCAGGGTCGGCGCGAGGTCCAGATGCGTCGTCACGGCCTTGCAGCGTTTGCCGCCGGCAAAGGCCGGGTGGGCCACGATTAGTGGCACGTTGTTTTGCTCTCGGTAGGTCGTGGCACCCTTGCCAGTCATCTGGTGCGCGCCGCCGAGTTCGCCGTGGTCCGAGGTCAGGATGACGATGGTGTTGGCGGCGAGGCCGCGATCCTCGAGCTCGTCGAGCACCGTCATGATGTGGCGGTCCATGTCGCGCAGCGCATTGAGATAGAAGTTCTGCCGCTTGCGCCAGCGCCATGTCTCGTTCACCGGGATCGGTCCGGTCATCGCATCGTTTCCAAGGGTGTGATCGGTGTGTGCGGCGGGGCGTCCGGGCGCGTCGACCGCCTGCGAAAAACTGACCGGCAGTTTGACGTCCCACTGCTTCGCGTACATCTCATGTGCCGGATCGCCCGCGATGTGGGTGAGATTGTTCTTGTCCTGGAAGGACTCGCCCGGTCGGTCGGTGTTGTAGAACATCACGTCGTGCGGGTTGATCAGGTTCACGGCGAGAAACCACGGTTTGTTCTCCTTCGCGAGATCGGCCGCCTTGCCGCGCAGCCAGCTCGCGGCGGCGGCAGCGATCATGCCGTCGTGCAGGTAGCCGCCCTGAGTGTGCGCGATGATGTCGCCGACGCCTAGGTAGTCGGAAAAACCGTAGGCCTCCATCTCCTTGGTAAATATTTTCTCGGGTGCCTCGAGCTTGTTGGCGGTCTCGAACTCCCGGGTGAGGTGCCACTTGCCCTTGTAGGCGGTGTAGTAGCCGGCCTTACGCAGGAGATCCCCGAGCGTGTCAATCTCGGTCGACATGCTGTCGATCCAGGGGAAGTTCGTGTTGTCGAACATCCTGGTCTGCTGGATGTGGCGGCCGGTATAGATCACCGAGCGCGAGGACGTGCACACGCAGGAGTTGATGCGGTGGTTCTCGAACACGATGCCCTGCTTTGACAGCCGCTCGTGAGCCGGCAGGCGGTAGCCGCGGGGGAATTCATCCGGGCGGAAATAGCGCTCCTGGTCGGTCAGGATGAATACGATGTTGTAGAGCCCGCCCGTCGCCTTGCGCTGTTTGGGGCCGGCTGCAGGCGTCGCTGCGAGCGCAGGGTTTCCAAGCAAATTGCCGCCCAAAGCCGTCGTCAGTGCGCCTGCACCCGCGGTCTTCAGGAGGTCCCGACGCGCTTCGTCCGGGACAGGTTGTTCATCGTTTGCCATGACTCTTGACTCCTTGATCGAGCACTGATTTTACTGCGTCATCCAAGCCGGCATCGGCGCATCCTCAGCGTAGAACTGAATGACGCTGCAGCCTGCCCACTTTAAGAGCAAGCAATTCGAGCCATCTGATTAGTTGTTTGCCACACGGTAATTACATTATTTAACCTGTAAAAATTTTTGCGCATATTTCGACGATGACTGGCGCAAGGGTGCGGCATTTTCGCCACTGCAATAAAAAGGCTATGTCCCAATGGCGTGTTGCTACTTATGCCTGGTGCTGTAAGCAGCACATATGCCAGCCGTCACTCCACATCAGGTTTCGCGGGACTTCGGAGGGGTTTGGATTTGCAAGGGGCTTATCCCCACTGACTCTTTGCCCGTTCGTATAGAAAACAGCCCAGCAAGCGTAGCCTGCTGGGCTGTTGAATTCTGGCTGGCCATCACATGAACCCAGAGTCGGGCAGTTGCCAGCCTGCAACGGGGACATGGCCTTATAAGTCGCCGCCTTGCTCCAGCGTATAGCGTGCGCCCTTGTCCTGCCCCAGTGTCGCCACCAGATAGGGCATCACGTCTTTGAGCATGGCCGGCAGTGTCCATGGCGCATTGAGGATGAACATGCCGCTGCCGTGCATGCCGAAGCCGTCGGCCGACGGGCTCTGTACATCCAGTCGCACATGCAGCCAATTTTTGGCCGGCAGTTTTTTCAGCGCGTCCAGCATGTCGCCGATTTCGCGCCGCGACAAGCAGGGATACCACACCGCGTATACGCCGGTCGAAAAACGCTTCAGGGCTTCCTTGAGGGCACCCACCACATGCTGGTAGTCGCGCTTGTCCTCATAAGGCGGGTCGATCAGCATCAGCGCGCGCCGTGGCGGTGGCGGCAGGATGGCCTTGATGCCCTCGAAGCCGTCGCCTTGCTTTACTTGTACCCGTCGCCCCTGTTCGGCAAAGTTTTCCGCCAGTATCGGCGCGTCGGTCGGATGCAGTTCGAACAGGCGCAGCTTGTCGCTGCGGCTCATGGCTTCGGCGGCAAACCACGGCGAGCCCGGATAAAGCGCCAACTGGCCGTCGGGATTGAGTTCGCGCACCAGATCCACATAGCGTGCCAAGGCGGCAGGCAGGTCGCTGCGTTCCCACAGGCGGGCGATACCGCTCTGGTATTCGGCATTCTTGGCGGCAAAGCCTTCGGTCAGCGAATACACGCCGGCGCCGGCATGGGTATCGATATACCAGAAGGGCGTGCCTTTTTGTCCCAGATAATCGATCAGGGCAACTTCTATCAGGTGTTTGAGTACGTCGGCGTGATTGCCGGCATGAAAACCGTGGCGGTAACTGAGCATGGCGGGTGTCTTGTATTTTCAGGGTTCGGATTGTAGCGCAGCAGGCTGGATGCTGCCTGTGCCCAGACTGTCTTGCCAGCCCATACGTTTGACGAGATGGGCAAATTCGCCGCTAAACGGGGCCTGCAGCGTTAGCAGGCGGCCATCATCGGGATGGGGTAGTGTCAGTGCGCTGCAATGCAGCAGCATGCGCGCGGCGCCTAGATGCTCGGCAAAGTAGCGGTTGTGCACGCCCTTGCCGAAGGTCGAGTCGCCGATGATGGGATGGGCGATATGCTTCATGTGCCGGCGCAACTGGTGACGGCGGCCGCTGTGCGGCGTGAGCTGCATCAGCGCGTAACGGCTGACCGGATAGCGCTCTATCATCACCGGCAGCTCTATCGTCGCCAGCCGCAGGTAATCGGTTTGTGCCGCCTGCGGCTCGCCCTTGGACGGATCATGGCGTTTTTCGGCATCGTCGTAGCGGCGCGACAGCGCATGGTCGATATGGCCGGCAGGCTGTGGCCAGCCCCGCACCACGGCGTGGTAGCACTTTTCCATCTGCTGCGCTTCGAAGGCTTGCGACAGATGGCGGGCCGCGTCCTTGTCCAGCGCGAACACCAGGACGCCGGAGGTGCCCTTGTCTAGCCGGTGCACGGCCCATACATGCTGGCCGATCTGGTCGCGCAATAGTTGCAGGGCAAAGCGCGTCTCGTGCCAGTCCAGCACCGAGCGGTGCACGATCAGGCCGGAGGGTTTGTCGATGACGATGATGCGCTCGTCGCGGTAGAGGATATTCAGCATGCTGCTCTTTCAGTCGGCGTGGTGGCGGGCCGCGCAAATGGCCTCCACCGCGCGGTGTTGCAGTTTCTTGCGGTTGGCGATGGCCCAGTAGTGTTCGAATACCCCCTCGACGACCCCCAGAGTTGCAACGGCAAAATGGCCGGTGATGTCGGCGCTGGCAAAAGACGGTGCCGGAAACAGGCCGAAGCCTTCGCCGCCAAAAGTCTTGAGTAGCGCACCGTCTTCAAATTCGCCTACCACCCGCACGCGGATATTCAGCGTTTCCAGCCAGTTTTCCACTTGGCCGCGCAGGATGTTGTCGCGGGTCGGTAGCAGCATGGGTGCGCCGGCGAGGCTGTGCGGGAAGCCGCTTTGGTAACGTGCGCTCAGGGCAGGCGTGCCATAGATGTTGACCGGGCAGCGCGACAGCAAATGCGACTCGAACTGCGACTGGGTGCTGGTGGCCGGGCGGTCGGCCAGCACCACATCCAGCCGGTGCAGGGTCAGCTCGTTCAGCAGTTCGTCAAAGCCGGCTTCGCGGCATACCAGCCGCACTTTGCTTTCCATCTGCAGGGCCGGTTCCAGTAGATGGTAGCTGACGGTCTTGGGCACCACGTCGGAAATGCCGGCGGTCAGGCGCAAGGTCTTGTCCAGCGCATCATCGCGCAGGGTGTCGGCCAGTTCTTCGCCCAGCAAAAAGATACGCTCGGCGTAGGACAGGGCGGCGCGGCCGGCTTCGGTCAGTACCAGGCTACGGCCTTGCTGGCTGAACAGGGCCTGACCGAAGGTTTGTTCCAGCCGTGAAATCTGGCCGCTGACGGTTTGTACGCTCATGCCCAGACGTTCGGCCGCGCGGGTGACACTGCCTTCGCGCGCCACCGCCCAGAAGTAGCGCAAGTGCTTGTAATTGAGTTCTGGCTTCATTGCTTCGAAAAAACCGGATGATTCTTCATTAATTATTCGATTTTATCATTAAAAGATGTGCGCTACTATGCAAGGGTAATCTCGGTGTCCAGGCGCACCGTTGTGCTTTGACTGAAACAAGGAGACAAATATGAAACGCGTATTCCTGCTGCTGGCAACCAATATTGCCGTGATGCTGGTGTTGAGCGTGGCCGCGCAGTTGCTGGGCCTGAACCGCTTTATGACCGGCAACGGACTGAACCTGACCACCTTGCTGGGCTTTTCGGCGCTGATGGGCTTTGGCGGTGCGTTTATCTCGCTGGCCATGTCCAAGACCATCGCCAAATGGTCGACCCGCGCGCAGGTGATTACCCAGCCTGCCAATGAAACCGAGCGCTGGCTGGTGGGCAAGATTGCATCGCTGGCCGATCGTGCCGGTATCGCGATGCCGGAAGTGGCCATTTACGAAGGCGCACCGAATGCCTTCGCCACCGGCGCGACCAAAAACAGCTCGCTGGTGGCGGTGTCTACCGGCCTCTTGTCCAGCATGACGCACGAGGAAGTCGAAGCGGTGCTGGCGCACGAGATCGCCCACATTGCCAATGGCGACATGGTGACGCTGACGCTGGTGCAAGGCGTGGTCAACACTTTTGTGTTCTTCCTTGCCCGTGTGGTCGGTTATCTGGTCGACAGCTTCCTGCGCAAGAACGATGAAGAGTCGTCCGGCACCGGCATCGGCTACTTCGTGACCGTGATTGTGTGCGAGATCGTGTTTGGCGTACTGGCCTCGATGATCGTGGCCTGGTTCTCGCGCCAGCGCGAATTCCGTGCCGATGCCGGCGCTGCCCGCCTGATGGGTAGCCCTGCGCCGATGGCTGCTGCCTTGCGCCGTCTGGGCGGGGTGGAAGCCGGTGCCTTGCCGCAGAATATGGCAGCATCCGGTATCGCCGGTAATGGTGGCGGCCTGATGGCGCTGTTTGCTTCCCACCCGAGTATTGAAGCGCGTCTGGCAGCACTGGGCGCACGTTAAATAATAAAATCCGCAACAAAGGAAATTACTGTGGAATGGTTGTCGATATTGTTTGTAGGCTACCCCTTGTGGGTGTGGCTGATGTTTATGGCGGTGGTGGCTGCGCTACTGGCATTTGACTTGGGTGTTTTGCACAAGGACCAGCAGGAAATCGGCGTGGCCGAAAGCCTGAAGCTGTCGGCATTTTATATCGCCATGGGTCTGGCCTTTGGCGCGTGGATCTGGTGGTACAAGGGCAGCGATGCCGGCATGGCGTATATCACCGGCTATCTGGTGGAAAAATCGCTGTCGATGGACAACGTGTTCGTGATTTCGCTGATCTTTACCAGCCTGGCCGTGCCGCGCATCTATCAGCACCGCGTGCTGTTCTGGGGCATTCTGGGTGTGCTGATCTTGCGCGCCATCATGATAGGCCTGGGTGCGGTGCTGGTGGCTGAGTACCAGTGGGTGCTGGTGGTGTTTGGCGTGTTCCTGATTTTTACCGGTATCAAGATGCTGGTGTCGGACGATGCGCATCCTTCCATCGACGACAACAAGCTGTACCAGTGGCTGCGCCGCCATATGCGCTTTACCCCGACCTTGCACGGCGAGAAGTTCTGGGTGCGTGGTGAAGCGCATGGCCTCAGTCGTGGCTGGTGGGGGACGCCGCTGTTGCTGACGCTGATTCTGGTGGAAAGTGCCGACCTGATTTTTGCCGTCGACAGCATTCCGGCCATCTTCGCCATTACGCAAGACCCGTTCATTGTCTACACCTCGAATATTTTCGCGATTCTGGGTTTGCGAGCGCTGTACTTTGCGCTGTCGGCCATGGTGCACCGCTTCCATTACCTGAAGTATGCGTTGTCGCTGGTACTGGTGTTTATCGGGGTGAAAGTGGCGCTGGTGTATTTCAACCAGATTGGCCTGATCGCGATGAAGATTCCGACCCCGCTGTCGCTGGCAGTGACGCTGATATTGCTGAGCAGTGGCGTGCTGTTCTCGCTGTGGAAGACGCGCAACGATCCGCCTGTCGTTTAATTCCCTCCCGCGCCGGTGACGGCGCTTTTATCGGGGTGCCCCTTGCAGCGGGGTGCCCCGTTTTTTGTTATATCCGCTTGCGTCAGGGTATTCAGCCGCGCCACGCGCGCCACATTTCCCAGCACTCGACCCCCAGTACGACAAACCAGGTAAAGATCGCGACGCCAACTGCGGCGGCGGCGATATCCTTGATCGCCTTGATTTTTTCGTCATGCCGGGTTTCGATGAAGTCGCATAGTGCCTCGATGGCGCTATTGAATAGCTCGGCGCTGAGCACGAAGGCAGTCGCTGCGATCACGAACACGCTATCCATCCAGTCGCGCAACAGGATGGACAGCAAGAGCACGATGGCGGACAGCACCAGCTTGTAGGCAACGCTAAAGTCGTAGCGCACGGCATACGCCAGGCCTTCGATGACGGTGCGTACTTTGCGTAGCGGGCTGTAGCCGGGGGTGCCGGTGCCCAGAAATTTGTTTCTCATTTTTCCATCCAGTGAATCAGGCCTGCACTCCAAAGCAGGGCCAGCAACATGCCGGCCAGTACATCGCTTGGGTAGTGCACCTGCAAATAAAGACGCGACAGCCCGACCAGCAAGGCACAGGCAAGTAAGGAGGCAAGCAGCCACGGCGCGGCTGCATGATGACGGCTGTGCCAGCACAGCGCCAGCGCTACGGCAAATGCTTGCGCGGCATGGGCGCTGGGAAATGAAGCACCCATCGGCAAAGTGTCCAGTATCGCGCCGGTTGGGCGCGGGCGATCGACCAGTAGTTTCAAGACATTGCACAGCAAGCTGGCGCCGATCAGGCTGGCCAGTGCCAGCAGGCCGCCTGCGCGCGTGGCCGGTAGTGCCCACAGCAATGTGCATGCCGGTAACAGAATCCACAGCGAGCCCAGGTGGGTGATGCTGCGCCAGAAAATATCGAGCGCGGGGCTGCGTAGTGATGCCAGCGCCGCGAGTATGGCTGCATCGCCGCCGCGGCCGGCCAGCATCAGGATGCAAAGCAATAGCAATAGGGCCAGCCCGATCAGCCA